>CAIWTA010000169.1 GCA_903915465.1 uncultured Bacteroidales bacterium
GTAATAACTTGTCCGGGAAATGTTAATACAGTAGCAGATCCAGGAAAAACTTTTGCAACTATTTCTCTTCCGGCGCCAACCTATTCTGATAATTGCACCCCGACAGGAAATATCAGTATTACCTGGGTCATGACCGTTCCAACTGCCGGTAGTGGAACAGGTATAATTCCGGTTCCCTTTCAGTTTAATCTTGGAACGACTACTGTAACATATAGTGCAACTGATGCTTGCGGCAAAGTTTCCAGTTGCTCATTCACGGTTGTCGTTGCATCCGATGATCCTCCTGTTATTACTTGTCCCTCAAATTTGATGGTGAATACGGATTCAGGGATATGTTCGGCTTCAATAGATCCCGGATTTCCCGTTAAGCTTTCAGGGACGGATCCAATCATCTATACATGGGTAATGACAGGTGCTACTACTGGTTCAGGAACGGGGCCAATTGGCGTTTATCTTTTCAACCTGGGTGTCACTACCATCACCTGGACCGCAACAAATATTGCAGGCAGTGTTACTTGTACGCAAACGATCACTGTTATGGATTCAGAGAAACCAAGGTTTTTGGTACTTCCGGTTTCTGTCAGGTACTTTTGCGTAATTGCTATTTTCCAGGCCAATTTTTATCCCGACACTGTTGATATTACGCCAATAAGGCCGGATTACTATATACTTACGCCAACGGACAAAAGCAATCTTGATCTCAATCCTGCAACATTCTTGGACAATTGTACACCAGCAGCTAACTTAATTCTGCATTGGAGGATAGACTTTAATGGCGGCGTCCCTTCCCCGATAGCAGGAACCGGACAAATTTCAAACTATATGGGGGAATTGAGATTCCCTGGTGCTCCCAAGATAGATATTACACATACGATCTCCTACTGGCTCGAAGATGATTTCAATAATCTCTCCGACGAAGTTGTTGTTAACATCATCATTAAACCACGTCCTGATGTTGTCAAATTAACACATTGATTAACGGGAAATATTAAATAACCATAAAACCTCAAACCTATGAAAAATGAAAAGAATACAAATGAAATGACAAATATTTTTATACGTGTCATCATCGGTAAGAATGGCAAAGTGATCATAACTTATACTTTGCCTGGATTGCTCTTACGGACCCAAATTCTTGAAAAACTAATCACCCAATATAGTAATAACTAAAAACAGACACCATGAAACAAAAAAGGATCAAAAATTATGAAAAAGTTCAGCTTAGAATGCAACTAACACAACTAACACAACTATTTAACCTTTAAAACAAAAAAAATGAAAAAGCAACTTTTTATGATTCTGGTGACAATTTTTGCCATCGGCTTCACAAGCACTTTTGGGCAGACAGTTACTTGCCCGGTTCCTCGTACGGTTGACATAACATGTCTTCCCAGTGATGCTTTGCATCCTGTAGCAGGTACTCCTTATGACTATACAGTCGTTGTCCCGACTCCTCCTGGTACAAAGGCGTATACCTGGTTTGTGACTCAGGACCCTGCTTTTATTGCTGCCGGAGTACTGACAGCTAACCGTGAAACATCACCTGGGTTGCATATTGCAGCAACTGGTGTGGGATACAATGATCCTGCAACAGGATTGGCAACCTTATCAATTACCTGGAAATCATTTGTGCCTGATCCTGCACTGCCTGTATTTGTCGTAATTAATGTTCAAAATACGGCCTCTACAGCAGATGCTTGCGTTTCGCAGAATATGAAGGTGTTTAAGATCCTTCCTGTTAACGCTTTTACGCTTGATATTGCAAACGTTACTGCGCTTGGTGTTGCGCAGGGTTATGAAACTCCGATCGACCGCTGTATACATGCCATCGTATCTGCAAGTTATGATGCAACAGCACCGGAAGGGGTTTTGTATGACTTTGGAACAGATTTCCTGTATTATGTAGTTACAGCAGCTAATTTCTCCACTTCATGGAAACCAAGTGTACAGTTGACAGGCGTGGATGCGCAGGAAACAATCACTGCAGTTGAATGGGCATTGCCGACTGACTTTGCTTTCGGAACGGTGCATGCGATGCCTCTGGCAGCAGGAACATATACTTCGACAGATCCGGTTACAGTTGTTAATTCAACCGGAACGGTTGGAACGGCAGGTGAATGTATCCTGATTCGCGTCAGCATTGATCATACCGCTGGTGCACTCCAATACCAGGGTTTGGCTGATGAGGTCATCACTATGGCTGTGGACGGAATCACGGAGCTTGCATCAGCAACACCCGTTGGTGACGTCCATTTCTCATCTACGTTACCTGCAGCAAATGCAGATTGCGGAAAAGTGGATGGATTCTTATATGACAAGGCTGTGCAGACAATCAAGCCAAGGCCTGATATTACTGCTCCGGCTATGCCAGCACCCGGATTACTGCCTGTTAAATAACCGGGAATCGTATAACTGTTGCTTTTTCAACCAGCCATTCTTCCCGGCCGGGCTATACCCGGCCGGAGAGAACAGCGGGTGAGGAAAAGTATTACAGGGCGCAAGCAAAGACAGGTACGATCGCACATACAGGCAAAAGCGGTTGGGATGCGCTGCATTCCACCCTTGGTAGTTTCCGGAAGACCGTGAAATTAATGCCAGCTTTGTGTTGTATGGCACTGTGAAATTGGATATTACAATAGCTAACCAATGAAACGAATTCAGAATAAACACGGACCCGACTTTGATGTAGGGTTTCTGTTGACCAGACGGCCACGCGACGGAACCGAAAGGAAGCCACGTGACGGAACTGAAGGAATGCCACGCGACGGAACTGAAAGGAAGCCACGTGACGGGACTGAAGGAATGCCACGCGACGGAACCGAAAGGAAGCCACGTGACGGGACTGAAGGAATGCCACGCGACGGAACTGAAAGGAAGCCACGTGACAAAACAATACTGCCGAAGGACAGCCTTGTGGTCAGGTATTTTTACCGGCTAACCGAGCAACCGCAAGATGTCCGAATTCAGGGCAGACCATCATCCCGATGGCGAATACCCTGGTGGGGGAAACCGGCCTGTTTTAGACCGGTATAGGGAGAGGTATGTCCTATGGAAAAGAAAAGTGAAAAGTGAAATAAAAATAGTGTATAATTGATAAAAATTAAAGGATAAATACTGAATGGTTTTATAAATAACGATGCAAAGAAACTAAAGTGAACCGATCTAAACACATATTCCTGCGTCTGTTGCTGGTAGCAATACCACTACTGATGGCTATGGCTCCTGCCATGGCACAGAATACTGTGTACGTAGGTCAATCAAGCGATTTAAGCGTAATAGAGATTCCGGGTGATACGTATGTTTGGGAATTATACAATAGTGTTACGGGCATAAATTTTGCTACCGACCCTGGCAATTGCCTGCCAGGCGATGCGTATTTCACAGGCAGTTCCACGAACTCCACAGCAAATGTAATGTGGCTAACGCCAGGGATTTACTTCTTTAAGGTGACAGCTTACAGGGGAGGTTGCACAATGAACTTGAAAGTCGGTAAGATGAATGTAATTTCGACAACACCGGCAGCAGTCATCGAACCTCCGCAACCAATCTGCTCAGGCGACTCGGCACACCTCACCGTAATACTGGCCGGGACCGCACCATGGAGCATCACGTTGACTGATGGCGTGAACAGCTTTGTCTTTAACAACATCACGTCAAGCCCGTTCACCCTCACCGTTCCGGAGATCCCATTAGTAACTGCTTCTTACTGGATTTCGGAGGTGACTGATATCCAAGGTACAAATACAACCCCATCTCCACAAGTAGTGCAGGTAGTGAATCCAAAACCAGTCAATTCAAAAATATACCAATACGGACCGTAATAGTAAGAAAATGTTGAATAAGCTCAGATACATATTGTTGACTATACTGCTGATCGCTGCTTCCCAGGCAGCCGGCCAGTATATTATCAGCAGAGTAGCTGTGGGATCTGTAAAATATTACCGCGTGGATGGCGAACCTGGTTCCAGCTATATCTGGAAACTTACAGATCCCTTGGGCACTACGGTAACCCTTCCAAGCACCGCCGATACTGTTGCGATCACCTGGAACGTTGTTCCCGGCATTTATAAATTATCAACCATTCAGCATTCTGTAATCACAAACTGCGATGGATTGCTTGAGATCGGCGATGTAGAAGTATTCGACCAGATCATACCGAATTTTGCGGCTATCGGCCCGCTTTGCCTGAACAGTGCTGCGCCACCGCTGCCGGATATTTCAACAAATGGCATTACCGGAACATGGATACCGGATACCATCATCACGAGTTCGGTTGGCACTACTGCCTATGTATTTACACCTGATTCAGGGCAATCTGCAATCGCAATATCATTAGATATCACGATTGTTACTGAAATTATTCCTGCCTTTGCATCTGTCGGCCCGTTCTGCCTGAACAGTACTGCGCCTGCACTGGCAGCTACTTCCACAAACGGCATTACCGGTACATGGGCCCCGCCAACTATCAGCACGGATACGATTGGCACAACTACCTATACATTTACACCTGATTCAGGGCAATGTGCAATCACAACAACATTAGATATCACGACAGCTACTGAAATTACTCCTGCCTTTGCTGCTATCGGCCCGTTCTGTCTGAACAGCACTGCGTCACCGCTCCCGGCTGTTTCAACAAATGGTATTACCGGTATATGGATACCGGCTACAATCAGCACGGATACGGTTGGCATCGATCTTTATACATTTACACCTGATTCAGGGCAATGTGCAATCGCAACAACATTATACATCACTATAACTGAGGAAATTACTCCTGCCTTTGCAGCCGTCGGCCCGCTTTGTTTGAACAGTACTGCACCTGCACTGGCATCTACTTCCACCAACGGCATTACCGGTGCATGGATACCGGCTACAATCAGCACGGGTACGGTTGGGACAGCTCTTTATACATTTACACCTGATTCAGGGCAATGTGCAATCGCAGTAACATTAAATATCACCATAACTGCAGAAATTACTCCTGCCTTCGCAGCTGTCGGTCAGCTCTGCCTTAACAGTACTGCGCCACTGCTACCGACTGTTTCAACAAATGGCATCACCGGCACATGGGTACCGGCTACCGTCAGCACGGGAACAGTTGGGACAACTCTTTATACATTTACACCTGCTTCAGGGCAATGTGCAATCGTAATAACATTAGATATCACGATAGCTACGGAAATTATTCCTGCCTTTGCAGCAATCGGCCCGCTCTGCCTGAACAGCACTGCGCCACCGCTACCGGGTATTTCAACAAACAGCATTACCGGTACTTGGGTACCGGCTACCATCAGCACGGGTATGGTTGGTACAACTTTCTATACGTTTACACCTGATTCAGGGCAATGTGCAGTTGTAGTGACTATGGGAATCGAAGTTACCGACCAGATAACCCCGACATTCTCATCCTTAGGCCCGCTTTGCTTTAACAGTACTGCGTCTGCACTGCCGGCTATTTCCACAAACGGCATTTCCGGCACGTGGGTATTGGCTGCTATCACCACAGGTACGGTTGGAATAACTAATTATACCTTCACTCCTGATCCGGGGCAATGTGCAATTGTAGTGACTATCGGAGTCGAAGTTTCTAGTGAGATCATCCCCGCGTTCACAGCCTTAGGCCCGCTTTGTTTGAACAGCAATAGTTCTGCACTGCCAACTACTTCCACAAACGGCCTTACCGGTACATGGGTGCTGTCTTCCATAACCACGAGTACGGTTGGTATAACTAATTATACATTCACCCCCAACCCAGGGCAATGTGGAGTTGTAATAACTATGGGAATTGATGTTTCTGATGAGATAATCCCCGCATTCGCATCCATAGGCCCGCTTTGCCTGAACGGCATTGCGCCTGCGCTGCCAGCTATTTCGACAAACGGAATTACCGGTAAATGGATACCAGCCACCATCAGTACAGCAACGGTTGGTACAACTTTCTATAGATTTACGGCTGATGCAGGGCAATGTGGAATACCAACCACACTTAGAATTAACGTTGCCGCTGCAATCCCGCCTGCCATTACCATCAACGGCAATCCGGCAACGATCTGTGCAGGGACGACAATGAACTTTACTTCCTCTGTTGCCGGCGAAGGAGCAACACCTGCATACGAGTGGCTGGTGAACGGGTTACCGGTTGGAACCAACAGCCCGACTTATTCCAGCAATACCTTGGCCAATAACGATGTGGTATCCTGCATTCTTACTTCCAGCCAAGAATGTGCAAGCCAGGCAACGGCTACTTCTAACGATATTATCGTCATTGTAATGCCTGCCATCATTCCAACCATCGTCATCACAGGCAGCCCGACAACGATATGTGCCGGCACATCGGTGAACTTTACAACCACTGTTACCGGACAGGGGCCAACTCCAACATACCAGTGGCTGGTGAACGGGTTACCGGTGGGCACTAACAATCCGACCTATTCCAGTAATACATTGGCCAATGGTGATGTTATATCCTGTATACTTACTTCCAGCGAAGCCTGTGCAAGCCCTGCAACGGATACTTCTAACAATGTTACCATTACCATCACCGCTCCTGTTGTGCCGACCATCAGCATTGCTGCCGATCTGAACCCGATATGTGCCCGTACCCTGGTAACATTCACTGCGACAATTACCAATCAGGGACCGGATCCTGTATATATGTGGTTTAAAAATGGCATCCACGTGGGAAATAACCTGCCTGAATATGCCGATTCTACACTGGTTGACAAGGATGTGATCAGTTGCAGCATTATTTCGATTCTGCGTGACGCTGGCCCCGTGACTATCAAATCAGCCGAAATTAAAATGGCCGTCTATGTTACTATAGCCGGATTCACTCTTACCGATAATTCAAGAAATATAAACGGGAATATTCTATTCACTAACACTTCAACCGGAGCTGATACGTATTATTGGGATTTTGGCGATGGTCAAACATCGAATGAAGTAAACCCATTTGTTAATTATACAAAAGACGGAACTTATCTGATCATTTTGACTGCAATGAATAAACTTAAATGCGCAGATACTTTTTCCTATAAATATGACATGCTGTTTAAAGGACTTTTTATCCCGAATGCATTTGCACCGAACGCAACAACTACGCTGGGAAGTGTGTTTCAACCATCGGGAATCAGTTTAAAGAAATACAAGATTGAAGTTTACGATAATTGGGGGCACCTGATTTGGGAATCATCTGCACTCGACAGCAATGGCACCCCGACTGAGTCGTGGGATGGAACTTATCACGGGAAACCTATGCCACAGGGAACCTATTTATGGAAAGTTCATGCTATATTCTATGATGATACCATCTGGCATGGTTCTGATAATGGTGCCGGAAAGGGATCAGAAATTGGTACAGTTTTATTAATCAGGTAATATAAAATCTGGCAAAATGAAAAAGATATTATATTCGGTTATCATTTTCCTTGGCCATTTTGGGCTGATCCCCGGTACTATGGGGCAGGATCCAAATTATTCTCAGTGGTTAAATGCGCCACTCTATTATAATCCGGCTTATGCAGGGTTGAATACTGGCCTCAGGGCCAGGTTTTCCGCAAGGGATCAATGGCCTAATTTGCAGCAGGATTTTAGAACCTACTACTTTTCTGCCGATTTTGGAAATCGTAATTTACCCGGTTCCGGTGGAATTGGATTGCTTGTCAACAAAGACAATGAAGGAGTCAGCTTTATCAAGGATCTGTCGATTGGGATAGCATTATCTGTAAGGATCCCCCTCGCTTCAAATATCATCGCGCAGGTTGGTATTAAAGGTTCTCTGGTGCAGAAATGGCTGATGTGGAATAATCTTGTGTTCAGCGATCAATTGAATCCGAAATATGGAAATATTTATTCTGCTGCAGTGACTCCTCCGGATGACCAGCAACGGATGTTCCCCGACTTTGGCGTAGGTGGTCTTGTACAGTTCGTCAATAAAGAAGGCAATGTTTCCGGAACTGCCGGGTTTGCCGTTGATCATATTTTTCAGCCTGACGAATCCTTTCTTTCCATAGCCAAATCACCACTTCCAAGGAAATATGTAGGGCATCTTGATTTTGTTATTTCAATGGGAAACGGACCTTCTTCCAGCCAGAATCCTATGCGTGGTTTTGGGGATGCACTAAAAATAAATCCAGGGATCATTTATCAGAATCAGCATAATATGAGTTCGATTCAGGTTGGATTAAATATGCTGAAATACAATTTCTACCTGGGAGGGTATTTTAAGGCATCTTCCTATAGCAATGGCACAACCTCCCTGATGCTGCTGGCAGGGTACCGGTACATGATAGCAGGAGATATCAGTCTTAAATTTATGTACAGCTATGATATACAGATTTCAAAGAACCTGCAGGGCACGGGCGGAGCGCACGAAATAAGCCTGATCCTGGAATTTAAAAGCCTTCGGTTGCTTGGGAAAAAACGTTATGAAGCATGTCCTGCGATAGATGAACCGGATCTGAAAGTATCTTCATTGGAATGCAGCCCGTTTTAATCTTTTTATGGGTCAATTCCCGGTAGCTTGCTGGCATTTATTCTTTGAGAATGCAGATTCTGAATGCAGGAATTCTGATACCCCGTTGCTTGCTGATGAATAGACAAATCTTTGGGATCACCAGCTTATTCAGCCCAGAGAAAATTGATAAGCTGAGGGATTTCTGAATTCTGAATAAAAGGTCCCCGGTTGCTGTCGTATTCATCAGCCATCTTCCGAAACCATTCACTTCCTGATCCTTTAGCAAACAATGCTATGAGGGAATTGGTGTGATTATTTGAATAGAATTTCATTTCAGGAAGATTCTGGAAACCTTTATCCCCGATAGGTTTAAATGGGTCGACACCCCAGAGCAATCCTGTTTCATGATCGCCGGTAACGATCAGCAGTGTCTCATCCCAATTGCTGTGAGTATTGACCCATTCGACAACGGTTTCAACAGCTTCGTTGAAGCTTTTCATTTCCTCGATCAACCGGCCTTTCTGATTGTCGTGGCTGGCCCAGTCGATGGCACCTCCTTCGATCATCACGAAAAATCCATTGGAATTTCTGCCCAAAACATTTAATGCACCGCCCGTCATCTCCGCCAGGGAAGGTATGGAAGAATTGAAAGGAGTGAAATAAGGGGGAGAATCCTTGTTTTCTGTATTCGGCTTAGCCCGATTTTGCTGCAGAGTTGAATAAACCTTTGGGCAACCCAGCACCCGTTTCGGAGCATTACCGTGAATAAGAGTACGGAAATCTTCAGGATCCCTTACGAGCGTCCATGGATCCGGTAAGCCATCGCCATCTGAATCCTGGGTGGTAAGGTTTTTAGATCCGATGGTGAACAGTGTCTGTTTGCCGCTGCCAGCCTGAAGCTGCACCCAGAAAGCACTGTCGCCAACATACTTTGCATTCTTCCATTTTTTGGTCATGGGAATCCCGTTATCATCATAGGAGGGATCCCCGCAACCCATGATAACATCGCACCGGCTTCCAAGCAACATTTGATAGGCTATCTGGCTGTAATTGGTGCGCACTTTGTTATGGGCCACAAATCCTGCGGGAGTGGCATGACTGAATTCAACGGAAGTAACCACACCGGCCGATTTTCCCTTTGATTTGGCCAACTCTACGAGATTTTCCAGCGTATCATAAGTAACCGACATACCTATTGCATTGTTATATGTCTTGAAACCTGTAGCCATGGCAGTGGCGGCTGCAGCGGATTCCGTAAAATTACGTTTCAGGTAAGCTGTGTCTGACCATGCGGCCACCGTATTGTATCCTGTTGAATAATAATTTGAATTGGGATTACCAGCCTCGTATTCGCCTGCTTTAACCGGATAATCAGCCATCGCTACCCGGACAGGGAAGTCTTCATAAACCTGCTTCTTTATGCCAAAGTAGTAATCAGCTGCCTGAATATGGTTATAACCCATTCCGTCGCCGATCATGAGAATGACATTTTTGGGATGAGGAAGTGTTTCTCCTCTCTGTGCCAACAATGACCAGATAGGTAACAAACAAAGAAAAGGAAGGATAAAAAAAGAAGGGCAACACGAGCGGAAACGGTTTTTCATCAGTTCAGATTTTAAACAACAAAGATACGCGGAACAAGGGAAATTGAGTTTAGAAACCCATATCACATAAATAATTTAGTAACTTTGCCGTTGATATAATTTTTGGAATGACCGACAATAGAAAAATGACGTTTCCGGCATTGTTCGCTGAATCGATAAGATGCTTCGGGGATCGTAATGCTATAGCCCTTGTTGGCGAGCGCCCCAAGACATACAATGAAATCAATCAGGAGGTTCTTTCTCTGATTGCACACCTGGAGCATTTAAATATCCAACGTGGGGACAAAATCGCCATTCTCTCAGCCAATATGCCCAACTGGGTAGTGGCTTATTATGCAATTACTTTCATGGGAGCGGTGGCTGTTCCCTTGCTTCCGGAATTCCTTTCTGCTGAAATCCAGAACACCTTAGATCATTCCGGTGCAAAAGCCATTTTTATTTCGGAGAACCTTTTGCCGAAAATGAAAGAAGTTAGAAATAACGTACTGAAAATCCGTATAAAAATTGAGGATTTTTCTTTGATTGAAACGGAAAATATCCCGCCTTCTTACAATCGTCATAACATTCCGGTTGGTGAACACATTGTTGAGGAAGATGACATGGCGGCAATTATTTATACTTCCGGAACAATGGGAACGCCAAAGGGCGTAATGTTGTCGCACCGGAACATCTGTTTTACTGCAATTAAAAGCGGTGTAATACAACCCATTGATGAGCATGACCGTTTCCTTTCGATCCTCCCGCTTTCTCATACTTATGAAAACACCATCGGGCTTATTCTTCCCATGTTGAGTGGTGCCTGTGTATACTTTCTTGGGAAACCGCCTACTCCATCGAGCTTGCTTCCTGCATTATTAGAGGTAAGGCCAACCCTCATGCTGACTGTTCCATTGATCATCGAAAAAATATACCGGGGGAAAGTTCTTCCTTCAATTCAGGGGAAATGGATTACGCGTCAGCTTTACAAACATTCGTTCTTCAGGAAAAGATTGAACGTCCTGGCCGGGAAAAAACTCATGCAAACCTTTGGTGGAAAGATCAAGTTTTTTGGCATCGGTGGCGCCAAGCTGGATCCGGTTGTTGAGAAATTCCTGATCGAGGCCCGCTTTCCTTATGCAATTGGATATGGACTTACGGAAACAGCACCTTTACTGGCCGGAGCCAATCCAAAATATACCCGGATGCAATCCACCGGACCGGCAATGGAAGGTGTACAACTGTTGATTCACAATCCGAACCCGGTTACCGGTGAGGGAGAAATCTGGGCGAAAGGCCCAAATATCATGATGGGCTATTATAAAGAACCGGCGATGTCCCGCTCGATGTTTTCTGAAGACGGATGGCTTAAGACCGGCGATCTTGGAGCATTTGACAAAGATCGATTTCTTTATATCAAAGGTCGTTTGAAAAATTTAATTCTTGGCGCAAACGGGGAAAATATTTACCCTGAAGAAATAGAAACGGTAATTAATAATTTTAAATATGTTGTTGAATCCCTGGTGGTTCAGCAAAAAGGGAAACTGGTTGCGATGGTCCATTTTAACCGTGAAGAAATTGAACACCGGTTTGAGCACCTTGCTGATGAAGTGACGAATTACGTGGAGCGAAAAATTGAAGAACTTCTGCAGGAACTTCAGGAGTATGTCAACAGCCGGGTGAATAAGGTTTCACGCATCCAGCTTATCGTCTTGCAGCCAGATCCCTTTACGAAAACTGCAACGCAAAAAATCAAGCGGTTTCTATATACCTGACAGATTCCAGTCAGATCATCTTTTTCAGCTTTTTCATGCGGTAACTCCGGCTACGATACTTTCCAGCTACAAAGTCAGCTGGTTGAAGTTATAAAGCTCCCAGCAGTTGTTTCAACTTTGTCTCTGCAACCTTAGTTATATACTCAAAATTGATCAGACGGGTGTGCGATGCCTCATAACTTTCCTGTGCCTGATGAACTTCAAGTGAAGTGGTTTGCCCCAATCGTAAACGGTACATTGAGATGTCAAGATTTTCCTTGACAAGTGCGGCATTTTCCTTTTCTATTGCCAACATCTTCTGCTGGTTCTCAAACTCCGTAAGTGCATTCTGTAATTGCGTATTGACCTCGAGTTTCGCACTTTCCAGCGTATAGCCGGTGGATTGCAATTGCAGCTTTGCCACCCTGACCTGCCTGTTGATGTTCCCTGCCTGATAGATCGGGATTGTAATGGTTCCGCCGATCAGAGGTCCGTAAGTGCGATTGGAGGTCACACTTCCTGCAGAATTGCTGCTGTTCAGGAAATTATACCCGGCTGAAATGTTTATTTCCGGGAATCGTAAAGCATTTACTTCTTTCACGCCCAACCGGGCAATCTCAACCTCTTTCTGTGATGATAAAACCTGTGGGTTGCTGATGAAAAGCTTTTTATTCAATTCGTTGATATCCGGTTTGTAATTCAGCGGGATTGAATCCTCAACATCAAATGGTGCATCTGCTTCCCTGCCCATCAATTGATTCAATATCCTTTTTACGGAAATGATCAAAGTTTGCTGGCCAATAGCCAGTTCCAGGTTAACGTTAAGGTCAATCTGGGCCTGCAGCAAGTCTGTCTTGGGCGAAAGTCCCGCATTAAAACTGGCTTTCAGTATCTTAACCCGTTCATTGTTGTAATTGATCACTTCATCATAGGATGCAAGTTGTTGTTTCTGCTTAACTATATTAAAATAGGCAATAATTACATCAAACAGTGTTTGCATCACATCGTCCTTAAACCGGAGCTCTCCAAGGGTTTCAATTTCAGCCAGCTTTTTCTTTGTGACAAACATCTTTCCTCCATCAAACGCTGTCCAATCAAGTGCTATACCTGCATTCAATATGTTTGATGTTGCATTATTGGAACTGACATTCACACCACTTGACAGATCCTGGGAAACATTGTTGATAGAGTAGTTATCTGAACCAGTGATTCCTATACCCGGCAGCATACCGGCATTTCCGGCAGTGTTATTGGCTTTATCGATGTCTGCCGCTGCGCGGGAAAAAAGGATGCCGTAGTTGTTTTTCATGGCCATGCCAACAGCATCATCCGCCGTAAGCTTCTGGGCATTCAGACATGAAGAAGCAAGAACAAACAAGACGAAAAAAACCAACACTATTTTCATCAGGATGCGTTTTTTATGGGTGCTGTTCAATCGAAGTATCAACAATTTCTTGTCTTTCCTTTTTGCTTGACATGAGAACATACATGGAAGGAATGACAAAAAGAGTAAGAACCAGTGAGAACAGCAATCCACCCACTACTACGATGCCTAAAGGAACGCGGCTCGATGCACCTGCTCCCAATGCAAGGGCGATGGGCAAAGCGCCAAAAACCGTTGCCAGGGAAGTCATCAAAATGGGCCTAAGTCGTGCAGCAGCGGCTTCAAATGCAGCTTCAGCCTTGTTTAGCCCGGCTTTCCGTTTCTGATTTGCAAATTCCACAATCAGGATGCCATTCTTCGTTACAATACCGATCAACAGGATCATCCCGATCTCTGAAAAAATATTCAATGTTTGTCCGGTCATCCAAAGTGAAAGTATAGCTCCTGCAATTGCCAGGGGAACTGTGAGCATGATGATGAAAGGATCACGGAAACTCTCGAATTGTGCGGCCAGGATAAGATAAATGAGCAGTAAAGCAAGGATGAGAGCAAAAGATGTATTAGAACTGCTTTCTGCAAAATCCCTTGAAGGGCCAAACAACGAGGTCTGAAAAGTGTCATCCAGTACTTTTTTTGCAATTTTTTGCATTTCGGTAATACCTTCACCTAAAGTACGGCCGGGGGCAAGAGAAGCTGAAACAGTGGCTGATTTATACCGGTTGAAATGATACAACGTCGGAGGACTACTGTTTTCCTCTATCCTGATCAGGTTGTCGAGCTGGATCATCTGGCCGCTTCTGCTTCTGACATAAAGGGAGGAAATATCGGCAGGGGAACTGCGGGATTGCCGTTCAACCTGTCCGATAACATAATATTGTTTTCCGTTCCGGAGGAAATAGTCATACCTTCGTCCGCTTAAGGCGAATTGCAAGGTGTTTGAAATATCAAGGACATTGACACCAAGATTCGTAGCCTTCAGGCGATCGACCGTGAGGTTCAGTTCAGGTTTGTTGAATTTCAGGTTCACATCGACATTTCCGAAGACAGAATCCTTTCGCGCTTCCTCCAGGAATTTCGGAAGGAAAAGTTGCAACTTCTCAAACTCGAGATTCTGTAAGACAAACTGTACAGGTAACTGGGATCCGGAGGAAAGGGAAGTGGAGATGGTTTGTTCCTGGTTAGGAATGATCCTTGCTTCCGGGAAACGCTTGTACATTTTGGTAAGCTTGTCATAAATCTGTTGCTGCGTGGCTTTCCGTTCGTTGGGTTGCGTGAGAAATGTCGTAATTGAACCTGTATTGGTAGCGCTGCTTCCTGAGCCTCCTCCGGAGGAGATTCTGCCAAAAATTAACCGAGCTTCAGGAAAGCTGTCCATTTCTGCCTGGCAGATGCGATGGATGAGATTGGAAGTACGATCAAAATCTGTTCCTTCGGGAGTCGTTACATTGGCACGGATGATACTATGGTCTTCCAAAGGCGCCAGTTCTGTTTTCAATGTCTTTCCAATGAAAAATATCAGGAAAAGGCATATCCCAAGAATGAGAAAAGATGCCCATCTGCGATCCATAAAGAACTTAAGAAGACGACGGTAACCCTTATCCAGGTTCACAAAGAAAGGTTCAGTTAAATTATAAAATTTTGAATGCCTGGAAAGTATTCCCCCCAGTTTGATATTCAGAACAGGCGTCAAAGTGAGCGAGACAAAAGCGGAAATCAACACCGAACCCGCCACAACGATTCCAAATTCCCGGAACAACCTTCCGGTGAATCCCTGTAAAAAAATCACCGGGATAAATACGATTGCAAGCGTAAGAGAAGTGGAGATCACCGCAAAGAAAATTTCACGCGTTCCGGCAAATGCCGCCTTCCACCGATCCATCCCCAATTCGATCTTTTTAAATATGTTTTCCGTGACCACGATACCGTCATCAACCACAAGCCCCGTAGCCAGGACAATTCCAAGCAAGGTTAAAACATTCACGGAGAACCCGAAAATATACATGATAAAGAAAGAACCGATCAGGGATACCGGAATATCAATCAATGGGCGTAAGGCGATAATCCAGTTCCGGAAGAAGAGAAATACGATCAATACAACTAAAGAAATGGCGATAGCCAGGGTTTCCGTAACATCACTGACGGATTGTCTGACAAATTTCGACTTGTCAAAACCTACGTCAATAATTAACCCGGCCGGGATCATCTTTTTTATTTCGTTAAACCGTTTGTAAAACTCATCGGCAATCTGGATTGCATTGGCTCCGGGTAATGGGATCAGCGCCAGGGTGATCCCGTCAGCCCCATTCAGCTCGACTCCGGTTTCTTCATTTTCCGGACCTAGCATAGCTTCACCAATATCGCTGAAACGTACCATCTGATCGTTGGTCTGGATGATTATGATGTTGTTAAAATCTTCTTCTGTAACCAATCTGCCGTTTGTTTTAACAATCATCTCCGTCGATTTTCCCCTGACCTTTCCACTAGGGAGATCGACATTTTCTTTGATCAGGGCGGTATTGATATCTTCAGGTGTAACATTGTATGCTGCCATCTTTTCAGGGTTCAGCCAGAGTCGCATGGCGGGTCGTCTTTGTCCGTACAAACCAACGGAACTGACCCCTGGTATCGTTTGTAATTTCTCCTGAAGGACATTTTCTGCATAGTCACTTAGCTGAAGCGGGTTCATCGTGGTGCTTTGAACCGACAATGTTATGATCGGGTCGGAATTGGCATCCGCTTTGGTAACCACCGGGGGAGCATCAATGTCCTGCGGCAGGCTTCGCGCAGCCTGTGAAGTTTTATCACGGACATCGTTAGCAGATTTCTCAAGATCAGCGCCCACATTGAACTCAACAGTGATGTTACTGCTGCCAATTGCCGAAGATGATGAAATCGATTTAACGCCCTCAATGCCGTTGATCGCTTTTTCTAAGGGTTCCGTAATCTGGGATTCAATGATATCAGCGTTTGCGCCGGTATAACTAGTCTGAACATTGATGGTTGGCGGGTCAATGGCAGGATAGAGCCGGACTCCCAGGAAAGAGTAGCCGACAGCACCAAAAACCACGATAATCAGACTCATCACGATGGAAGTAACGGGACGTTTTATCGCAATATCGGATAATGAAGCCATGATTAGTTTGGGATAATTTTAGAAAACTTCACTTTGCCTTTCGGCTTAATAAATAATATTCCCGATGTTGCTATGGTATCTCCGGGTTTGAGCCCATCCAGTACTTCTATCTTCGAAGCCTGCCTGACGCCGGTCCTGACTGTCACAAAAATTGCTTTTCCCTCTTTTACAACAATCACTTTTTTGTTGCGCTCTTGTGGGATGATGGCCTGTGTAGGAATCATTAAAGCATTATTATCTTCTTCCAGATCTAATTCCACATTGGCATAGGCTCCAGGCTTCAGCGATGACGAATTCCCATCCACTACTGCCCTCACCTTAAGGTTACGCGTGTTCAGTTCGATGCTTTCTTCGGTAGCCATAACTTTGCCTTCGAATTTATTGTCATCTCCCTGGACAGTAAACAGAATTCGTTTACCTTCAATGACTTCCTTGCTATATTTTTCCGGTACACTGAAATCCATTTTCAACCGATTGGTCATACGGATCGTAGCCAATGAAATGGAAGGGGTTACCTGTGCTCCGACGCTTATATTACGCAACCCGATTACACCATCAAATGGCGCAACAACTTCCGTCTTACTAATCTGGGCCTTCAGGTATTCAATATCATCTTTGATGGATTTTGCCTGAAGCTCTGTTTGGTCGTATTCCAATTGGCTTATACCGCTAACCTTAAGCAATTCGTTTTGTCTTTTCTCTGTCTGCTCTGCGAGCTCTAATTGTGTCTGTAATTTTTTAAGACTGGCCTGCAGATCGTTGTCGAACAATTTTACCAGGAGAGTTCCTTTTTTCACGAATTTACCTTCGGGCAGGTTGATCGAGATCACTCTTCCGGAAACATCGGACATGAGAATGGTCTCTTCAAAAGGTTTGAGCGTACCGGAAACGGAAATAGATTGATCAAGGACACAGGGTTTCACGATATATCCTTCGGCCACAAAGGGGGTATTTGCCCGTTTCCCGGGATCGTCTTTAACATTTGAACCATTCTTGCATGAAAACAGCTCAATGATCAATGCGGCCAGACAAAGCAGGGAAATTATTTGATTTTTCATGGTTTTTCAAAAATAGACTCACCTCAATTCTGAATATCAGCTGTCAAAAGTACTACTTAAAGAGATACTATGGGTAATTTACAAATGACGATAAAATTGAAGGATTGACAATTTGACGAATAAACAAACGTAAATCGCAACTCGGAAATTCCTTAGCAGATCGTAAATTGTTCAATCGTAAATTGTTTTGGGAACTTCAATAACCTTGAAACACGGCCTTAAACAGCCGGTAAGTCAATGTTAAATTAGCCGTAGATTGAAAATCTAACTTTTATTTTTGTAAATTTGCGCCACTCAATACGTTTTCTGTGTTGGGTATAATGAACCGGGATGTAGCGCAGTTGGCTAGCGCACCACGTTCGGGACGTGGGGGTCGGAAGTTCGAGTCTTCTCATCCCGACACCCCCACCCCAAACCCCTCTCCCAACTGGAGGGGGCTGGGGGAGGGGTTTTTGCCTCTTTAGCTCAGTTGGTAGAGCAGCTGATTCGTAATTAGCAGGTCGGGGGTTCAAGTCCCCTGAGAGGCTCAGTAAAATCAATGGCTTCAGAGCCTCGATCCGGAATGCGTTTTCATTGTCTGTGCCCAGCGAGTAGTGGTACATTCCCGGATAATACTTCTCTTCCAAACAAATCACAAATCCTGACCAGGACAAATACAATTTAACCTAAATTTGCAATTAAATCAATACAATGGCCACGATCAGAATTTCAAAAGAATTCCGCTTTGAAGCTGCACATGCATTGAGTGATTATGACGGTCCGTGTAAGGGAATTCATGGACATTCTTATGAGCTTTCCGTTACAGTTAAAGGAATTCCCGTCCAGGATCCCGATTCTCCTAAAAAAGGGATGATCATGGATTTCGGTGACCTGAAAAAAATTGTTAAACGAAATATTATTGACCGGTTTGATCACGCTTTGATACTTTTTGCCCAGGATTCGCTTTCTATCCTTGACGAGCTTGGAGATGCTTTTTCCAATATCGTCTTCGTCGATTATCAGCCAACAAGCGAAAACCTTTTGCAGGATATAGCCGAAAACTTAAAAAGATTACTTCCGGAAGGAGTGACCTTGCATAGTTTGAAACTTCGCGAAACTGCAAACTCTTATGCTGAATGGTTTGCAGAAGATAATGAATAATCCGGTTTCTACTTGCGAATGATCATTTTCCTGATCACTGCAGCACCTTGCCCTTCTTTAATGCTCATATAATACAAACCTCCGGAAAGGTTCTTCACAGGAATAGACAATTGGTTCGCTCCGCGGTTCAATGAAAACCGGAATTCAGTGGCAACTTGACCTGTAATGTAATAAACCGATAGATTAATCTCTGTTTCCTGAACAGCAACAATTGAAATATAGGCTTTATCAACCGAAGGATTAGGGAATATTTCAGAAATCCCGGAAACAATCCCTGGCATCCGATCATTAATTCCCAAAATGTTATTTCCCTGTATTGTGAAAGCTGTGCTTACGGAAGGAGTCGTATTGTCAAGGGCTACAACAGTCGGGATGGTGTTTTTCCCAACAATTTCAGGATAGATGGAATATGTTCCGAAGGCCATATTGGCAAACTCAAACGTCCCGTCCTGATCAGACATAGCGCATGCCAACGCCTCATTGGATGTGCTGCGTAATAAAATTTCCACATTGGGTGCAGGTGTCCCGCCTGAGTTTATTTTAGCATTTTGCGAGATCACTCCGCTGATTGTACCTGGGCCTGAATTGTAACTCAAGGCATGAACCATCTCGAAATTATATGGGTTGCTGGGTTGTCCTAGTTCAATCAATGTGGCTTCTGTCCAGTTTATAGCATGCTGATAGTACGTTGGAATGTATTGTCCATAATATGCAGAACTTGGCAGCAGCGTAGCTTTCAGGTAGTAATGCCCCGGAAGAACACCGCCAAACGCATACATACCAAGTGAATCACTTATTTCTTTCGTATCAACAATTGTCATAACACCGCCATCAACGCGGATAAGGTCAACAATTCCATGATCTACTAAAGCATTGGCCGCATACACCCTGCCGTTAACATCGCAGGTTGCATTAACGTGAATTGTCAGGGTGGAGGGAAACTCGCATCCTAATGAATCGAGCGTCACCAGCGTAACTACATAAGATCCTGCAGCAGGAAAGGTAAAGGAGGGATCAACACCTGTTAACGTGGTAGAAGCAGGATCTCCCATATGCCAGGTGTATGTTGTCTGGTATGGGCTGTGGGTATGGCCTTCAAAATGCACGGTCAGGAAATTCAGATTGTAAGTGAGCCAGCTTTCGCAGTAAGGTGGGATGGTTCCGATTGTCAGCTCATCACATTTTTCGGAATAACAACTGTCGGTGGTGAAAATCCGCAGACAAACAGTATAGACTCCCGGCGATGCGTACCAGTGCCAGGGATCAGATGTTGTAGCTGTACCGCCATCTCCGAAAAGCCAGAACCTCGATGCGATTGCATTGGCCGGTGTGCTGGCATCAAAGAAATGAACATTGAGGTTATCCGTAGAATCAGGATAAAAATGAAAACTGGCTTCACAACCCGGGTTATGATCTACTATAACCTCTTGACAACGATGGCTTGTACAACCGGCGGTGGTCGCAATGGTCAGGCAGACAGTATATGTTCCTGCTGCAGAAAACAAGTGGTACGGGTTCTGCATCATTGAGATGTTATTAGGACCTGCCGCCGGATCGCCAAAATTCCAGTTCCAGGCAGTGATCTGTCCCTGGGGATGACTGGTATCAAAAAAACGAAACAATCCGGTTTGTGCGGGGTCCCATTCCGATAGGAATGCGGCCTCACAACCAGTTGTATTATAATTACAGATCACAAAATTCACAGTGTCAGGTGTTGCGCTTCCCGTGAATGTTTGGGTGAGAGTTGTGCTGTCGCAGTTTTTTGTTGTCACAACAAATGTAACAGCGGCACCGGTCGCAGGCACCTCGTGAATCGTACAATCATAGAAGCCGTTGGGATTTGTTATCCTCGTAGCATAAAAGTGAAAACCATATGCATTGCTGTCGGCCTGGATAATTACCTGGTGATCCGGAACCGGAACACCGGTCGAATCCCGGTTAACCGTACCGCTAAAATGAACCGTTATAGTCTGGGAAGTGACTTGCCCGGCAAAGATCAATGCCAGGAACAAAGTCAGGAGTAAATTTCTCATAGGATTGCGTTTTAGTTGATTTACTAGCTGATTGTATTAATAACAGATGTACAATAATTAAGACACAAAAGGCAACAGAAGTTGGCAGAAAGCTTAATTTTTTATGATCTTTCTGAGAGAGATAATAGTTCCATCATCCGACCTGAGAGTCATGAAATATAAGCCTTTCGGAATATCCGATAGGGGAATAGTAAAGTTCGTTGAATTCCTATTCGTAATGTATTTTGCAGAATAGATTTTCATTCCTGTCAGATTAACTAAATCCAGACTGATTCTTCCGGCTACTGCTGAAGAAATATGTATATGAAGGTCGTCGGAAAATGGATTCGGGAAAATCTGAACAATCTCATTTTGATCATTTTCATTCCATTGCCCGATTCCTGTATAGTTCAAATCAGAAACTTCGAGAACGATCCCGCCAACAACCGGCGATCCTTCATCGATCAAGACTTCGCGAATCTGGGCAAATTTTCCTGTGATCTCAGGATATAAATAATATTTTCCATAAGCAAGACCGATGAAATCAAACCTCCCGCTTTCATCAGAAACAGTAAAGCTTACAGGTTCCACGCTTTCATTATAGAGAATAACTTCCGTATCTTTCATCAAGGGGCCTTTCTCTCTATGTGAAACATATCCTCCAATCGAACCATCTCCTGGTGATGTAGTTGTTTGAAATAAATGAATATCATTGGTAAAACTGCTGCTTCCTGCAATTGTAACCGGAGACACTGTCTGCCATTTTAACTGGTCGCCTGAATAGACAGGTAAGAAATCAGAATAATGTGTTGAACCTTTTTTCAGTCCGATTTTCACAATATATGGTCCCTGCAATAAATGGAGGAAGGCATAATAGCCAAGATAAGTAAAGGAAATCGTGTCAAGAGGAACAATCTTGCTATTTTGCAGCCGGTAAAGGTATGCAACACCTGTATCTCCGGTACTGGTAGGGTTATTGATCGGGTATAATCCGGCAAACACTAATCCTCCGAGGTTATGGTAAGATGGTGTCTCAATTTCACTACAGGAAGAGTCAGCACAAAGAATTTCTCCGGATAGATCCTTTTTTAAAACTGTCAGGCACACATTATAATGTCCTGAATTTTTATAACTATGCATGGGATGTTGATCGTGCGATACAAACCCATCTCCAAATGACCATACCCAGTGATCCGGATGACCTTCCGAACCATCAGTAAAAATAAAAGTATTCTGAACTAAATTATTGGAATCCAGTTTAGAAGTGAATAAAGCTTTACATGAGTTCAGTGCACAAATAGAAAAATTTACTTCAACAGAAGCGTCAGAGCTGTAAAAAATTTGAACATATAAACTGTCATTACAGTCGAAAACGCTTACAGTTATAGGGATACCTACGGGAACGTTAAGGATCGTATCCTGATATTGGCCATTAGAATTTGTCAGCTTAATGGCTGAGTAATGAATGAGATTTGCATTGATAAGAACTGGTTGACCTGCAATCAGGCCTCCTGTGATGGAATTATAAACATGCCCGTGAAGGTATACATTGACATTCGCGACACCGGCGAAAATGGATTTATCGGGTGAGGATAGCCACAGGATTTGTATTAATATGAAAGAGGAAAAAATATTTTTCATCGTCATTTTTTTATTTGACCGAAATGATAACGGATTCCTATCCCAACTCCAATTGAATAAGGATCCTTGGATGATGTTTGTTCTTTTTTTGTGAAGGAAGTAAAATAATACTTGTAAGAAGGTTCCAGATAACATCCCAGCTTCTTTGTGATCCTGTACTCCAAATGCAGTCCCAATGTTATTTTCCAATTCATCTTTACCCGTTCGGGCGTATTATCATCAACCCGGATAATCCTGGCATTCTGATAGTCAACGAATGGCGCTGCTTCACGCGTTCCGATCAAAATTGTGAATGCCGGACCTCCCAGAATGTCAAGACTCAGGTGGTTCGTTTCAAAAATCTGGTAGCCAATCAGAAGCGGGAACTCAAGATAAGTATACCTGTTTCGGGTTCTGTCATCTGCGAAATGCTGTAAGCTATCATACACTGCAACATTTTTGGTATTGAAAATGAGTTCATTCTGGTTTGCAGGATCAATGTAGAAAGAGATGACGCTGGTAAAATATCCGATGCTGTCCTTGCTGATATATTTTGTATTGTATTTTCCTTCATCAAAGACATACCCAAGAGCAACTCCTGTCCGAATGGAAAATTTCGAAAAATGGTAAGAGATATCAGCATTCAGCCAATAATTCATTTCTGAATATGAATGAGATGTATTGTAATTTATCAATTCCGGTGTTACACCAAGATCTGTAGAAAAAGATTGAAGTATCCCGGGTTTTTCTTTTTGAACCCTCACAATTCCCTGAAGGGTTCGGAAAGAGATTACAGTATCCTTCAAATCAGCAATGAATAAATCTGATGTACGGATTGGCTCGAGCATCAGAATGGACCAGCTTTCTGAAGGCGATTCAGTATTTGTGATATCCCGGTCCATTTCCACCGGATGGATAGATTCGTTACTGTTTTTAACAGGATCAGGCATCGGTTTGGAAACTGAGGCAATATCTTGTACCTTGTTGAAAATTATCTGTTTGTGTAATATGGAATACGGTTTGGTCGGTTTTCCAACAATAGGTTTTGCTTCTTTCTTAAGATCCGTTCCACCAACCATGGAAATGGCTTCGGATTTAATGTTAACAGTTGTTTCCCGATCTTTTGGGAGATTTGGCTGAATAGTTTGCTTTTTATCAGGATGAAAGAAAAGAAAACCAATAATCACGGCAATCGTAACTGCACCAGCTATCCTGTAGATTTGTGAGACGTTTGTGAAGTTGAATCGGGAGATCTCTCCCCAAAGTAATTTCCGGCTAGCCCTTTTCCAGAGATTATTAGATGGTTCAACCGTATGATCCCCTAATGTATTTCGAAACAGATCATCAACCTGTTTTCCTTCATCAGCGGAGAATTTTATCTTATCATTCATGGATAAACGTTGATTACTTGGTCTGTTTTAATGATAAAATATTTTTCCTGAGGAGCCGGCGTGCTTTGAGTAATTGCGTTTTTGACGTGCTCTCTGAAACATTCATTGATTCTGCAATCTCCTTATGACTGTATTCCTCAAAAACATATAAGTTAAATACCATCCTGTATCCTTCAGGAAGCTTTTGGATCATTGCAAGCAGCGTATCGGCTGGTATCGGATTAAGAGGTTCCGGTTCTTCCATGTCAAGTATCTCCGTTTCATCTATTTCCTCAATTACCGAATGATACGGAACCTTACGGCTCTTACGATAATGATTAAGTGCCTGGTTTATCATAATACGCTTCATCCAACCCTCGAAAGATCCCTCCTTCCGAAAGGAAGTTATCCTTTGAAATACTTTAATAAAGCCTTCCTGTGCAATATCTTCTGCTTCAACACGGCTGCTGGAATATCGCATACAAACCCCCAACATGGTACCAGCAAATTTCTTATACAATAAAGCTTGTGCACTACGCTTGCCCGCGATACAGCCCTCGAGTATAGAATCTTCAACAATCATCTGCGGGTTTACCAGATTAAAGACATTTAATGAAGCAAAAAGTTGCCTGCATGAATCAAATCTACGCGATATTTCTCATCTTACAAAATTACAAGAAGTACCTGCCAGAAAAAAAATGTAATCAGGGTGACGGGTAGTTTTGGTTTATCAGTGGGATAAAACAATGAAGGAATGACAAATAGGAGAATGACGAGTGCGGGAATGAGATTCTCGAATCCGTTACATATTGTATTCGTCATTTTTAAACGCGCTCTAAGTGAGGGATGCTTTATACTTTGTAAAATTCTTGTTAAAAAATATCAATCCTTTGGCACTTAGAATGCCATGTAGGTGATAAACAAATAGTTCGTGAAATACCTGGAAAGAAATCAGCTCCTCTATCGAAAAAAGATCATTTTCAGTCAGATTCTCAACCCGAAATACATGCAATTTTGCTATGATGTTTGTATTCAACTCTTTTCTGTATAACCCTTCTTTCTTTCCCTTATTCAGATTGGTAAGAAAAGATTCAAACATGTTTTTCCGGCGAATGTCCCTGATAGATGTGAACAGATCAGGGTAATACTTGCGGATATCATATTCCATAGATGGGTTATAATCGCGGAATCTTTTATGGATCAGGTTGTAAACTTCAAGCAACTCCTCCACAGCATTAAGGTTTCTCGACAGGATTTCACTGTGTATCTTACTTTGGATATCATTCTCAAGAAACACAATTGACCTTACCAGGTCTTCTTTATCTTTAAAATGCTTGTAAAGGGTTTTTTTTGAAATGCAGAGATGTTGAGCAACATCATCCATAGTAACGCTTTTGATCCCATAACGCCCGTATAACTTTCTGACTTGTTCAAGGATATGTGGGGTTTTCGTCTCCATGTCACAAAGATACTCAAAATGAAACAACGGAAACTTTCATCCGTTAAAAGTTTTTCCGTTCTGACAAAATATTTATCTTTGCGGTTATTTAGAAAAAACATTCGAATCATTAGATTTAAGCGATTGAATATGAAAAAACTATTTTTCTTCCTTGGAATTTTAACCTTGGTTTTAGCTTGCAGTAGCCCGGATAAAAAAGCACAACTTGAAAAGCTAAAGAAAGAGCATGATAAAATCGCAATACAAATATCTAATTTGGAAAAAGAATTGTATCCTGCTGGTAATAAAACCATTACAAATGTAAGCGCTGAATCTTTATCGAAACGTACTTTTGACCACTTTATCGAAGTTCAGGGGCGAATCGATGGAAATGAAAATATTGCTGTCAGCCCTCGTTCTCCGGGAGTTGTGTTAAAAATATTGGTCAAAGAAGGAGATTTTGTCAGAAGAGGTCAACTTCTTGCTGAGCTTGATGCGGATGTTGCCAAGCAGAATCTGAAAGACCTTCAAACCCAGTTGGCATTTGTCACCGATATGTTTGAAAGGCAAAAGGCATTATGGGATCAAAAAATAGGATCGGAAGCACAGTTCCTGGATATGAAAAACAAAAAGGAATCGGTGGAAAATAAAATTGCGGCACTGAAGGAGCAGATCAATATGTCGAGTATTACTTCCCCGATAGATGGTACCATTGAAGATATTCCAATTAAGGTTGGCCAGATGGCTTCCGCTACAAGTCCTCAACCCGCCTTCCGCGTGATCAATTTTACCCGTGCAAAAGCCGTTGCAGACGTTGGCGAAGCATATAGTTCCAAAATCAATACCGGGGATCAGGTAAAGATTTTTTTACCTGATTACAATGAAGAGATACAGCAAAGAGTAACTTTTGCAAGTAAATTCATCAACCCGACTAACCGTACGTTTAATGTAGAAATTGAAATTCCTTCCAACAATAAAATCTTTCGTGCCAATATGATCGCTGTGATCCGGATCAAGGATTATTCAAATCCATCAACCATTGCCATTCCGCAGAATTTTATCCAATCATCAAAGGATGAAGGGTTGTATGTGTTCATTGCAAAAGAAGAAAACGGAAACAAAATTGCCCGGAAAGCTTTTATCAAAACGGGTGTAACTTATAACGGCCTTACAGAAGTCACAAATGGATTAGATGCGGGTGACAAAATCATAACAGCCGGATATAAAGACCTTTATGATGGCCAGAGTATCGAATACAAATAAGTATTGACGATGAAAGAAAAAAAACAGAAGTTTAAAGAATTTTTTGCAACCAGCTGGTCGATTGATAACCGTGCCTCTATCTATGTTCTGACTATCATCATCACCATGCTTGGTTTACTTTCCTTCCTAAGCATTCCTAAAGAACAGTTTCCCGAAATCGTCATTCCTACAATTATCGTCAGTACACCTTATCCTGGAACGTCGCCGGAAGACATGGAAAACCTTGTCACACGTCCCATTGAAAAGGAACTGAAAGCACTTGCTGATGTAAAGAAAATCACGAGTAAATCAATACAGGATTATTCCGCAATTGTAGTGGAATTCAATCCCGGGATTGCTGTTGCTGAAGCCAAACAACGAGTGAGGGATGCCGTTGACAAATCCAAACCAAATCTCCCAAGTGATATTCCGAAAGAACCGGATATCAAAGAAATTGACCTTTCTGAAATCCCAATAATGTTCATTAACATTTCAGGGGATTATGACCTTCAACGGTTGAAGAAATTTGCCGACGATACAAAGGACAGGATTGAAACCTTTAAGGAAATTACCCGGGTTGACATTGTAGGAGCCCTCGACAGGGAGATACAGGTGGATGCTGACATGTATAAGATGCAATCAGCCAGTGTCACTTTTTCCGACCTGGAAAGGGCCATAGCCAGTGAGAATATAACAATTTCAGCAGGGAACATTACAAGTTTTGGGTCAAAACGATCGATTCGGATAACAGGACAATTTAAGAACCCCGATGAGATCAAGAATATCATGATTAAATCGTCGAGCGGAGCAATCGTTTATATACGGGATATTGCTGATGTAAAAGACGCTTTCAAAGAACAGGAAAGTTTTGCCCGTTTCAATGGAAAAAATGTGATCACGCTGAACGTCGTCAAAAAAAGCGGTGAAAACCTGCTTAATGCTTCTGATGAGATTAAGGGACTGATCGCTGATTTGAAAAAAAACTCCTTTCCTCCTGATCTCATAGTTGATATCACCGGCGACCAGTCAAAATTCACACGGAGTACACTCGAAGAGCTGAACAACACTGAAATCATTGGATTTGTCTTGGTGACATTGGTATTGATGTTTTTCATGGGCTTCAACAATGCATTCTTTGTAGGACTTTCTGTACCTCTTTCCATGTTCGTCGCCTATATGATCATGCCCGGTTTGGGTTTTACGATGAACATGATTGTAATGTTTGGTTTCATCTTTGCATTGGGTATTATTGTGGATGATGCGATTGTTGTTATCGAAAACACGCACCGAATACACCGCGACGAACCGGATATTGTGAAAGCCGCTAAACATGCGGCTGGCGAAGTATTTTTACCCATCTTATCAGGAACATTGACGACACTTGCTCCGTTTTTCCCATTGGCTTTCTGGCCAGGAATTGTCGGAAAATTCATGCACTACCTGCCAGTCACATTAATTCTGACACTTTTTGCATCACTTTTTGTTGCCTATATCATCAATCCGGTTTTTGCAGTTACATTTATGCAACATGAATACGATAAAAAGAGTCATAAGGTAAATACGAAGAGTCTGCTGGTTGCGAGCGTAATCCTGTTTACCCTGGCACTCATTTTTTATATCGGTGGGTCGTTTGGGATGGGAAACCTGCTTGTTTTTTGCCTGATCATTAATGCCATTTACCGGTTATGGCTGAAAGAAATTACTGTTAAGTTCCAGAATGTGTGGTGGCCGAAGCTAATGGATATTTACGAAAAAAGCCTGAGGTTCTTTCTGAAAAATAGAAACCCCTATTACCTTTTGGGTTTTGTTGTGGCACTCTTTTTCCTTTCCCTCTTTTTACTTGGTGTAGCAAAACCCAAGGTTTTGTTTTTTCCCAACAATGACCCAGGCAGTGTCTATGTTTATGTTAAAATGCCTGAAGGTACCGATCAAACGGTTACTGATTCCGTTACAAAGCTGGTAGAAAGCAGGATATCAGAGGCCATTGGAAAGAACAACCCTTTGGTGGAGTCGATAGTTACAAATGTGGGGTTTGGCGCCGGCGAAGGTATCTTCGACAGAACAGCCGCCTCAAACAAAGGTAAACTTACCATCAATTTCGTTGAAAGCAGGTACAGGAAGGGCCAGAAAACTAATGATTACATGGACAAAATGCGTGAAAAGTTAATGGATGTTCCCGGGGCCCAGATTAGCGTAGAAAAGAACAAAATGGGACCGCCCACCGGAAAACCAGTCAACATTGAAGTTACAGGTGAAAATCTTGACGAACTGATTATCACCGCTAATACATTTAAACATTACCTGGATTCATTGCGCATTCCCGGGATTGAAAAACTCAAATCAGATTTTGAAAACAATAAACCTGAGATCATCGTTAATATCGACCGTGTCAGAGCCAATCGGGAAGGTCTTTCCATTGGACAGATCGGGATGGAACTCCGTACGGGCATTTATGGGAAAGAGGTTTCAAAATATAAGGAAGATGAAGATGAATACCCGATTGAATTAAGGTATTCAGAAGAACAAAGGAAAAATGTTGATAAAGTGATTAATGCAAAGATCACATACCGGGACATGAACTCCGGCGTCCTGAGGCAAATTCCGATTTCATCTGTTGCTAAAATTGGATATAAAGATACCTATGGTGGTATTAACCGGAAGAATTCAAAACGGATAATTACTATTTCCTCAGAAGTCCTTTCAGGCTATACAGCAAATGAAGTTGTCGCCTCCATTACACAAGCAGTAAAAGGGTTTAGAGTACCAAAAGGAATTGATATTAACCTGACCGGAGAACGGGAAGATCAGGCAGAAACAATGAATTTCCTTACAAAAGCCATGTTGATAGCGATCGGTCTGATCTTTTTTATCCTTATCACCCAATTCGGTTCTGTAAGTAAGTCGCTCATCATCCTGAGTGAAGTAATCTTTAGCATCATCGGGGTGTTTTTCGGAATTGTGATCTTCAATATGTCCATCTCAATCATCATGACCGGACTTGGTATCGTTGCTCTTGGGGGAATTGTTGTCAGAAATGGAATCCTTATCGTTGAATTCTGTGATGTCCTCAAGGAAAGAGGATTAAAAACCAGAGATGCAATCATTCAGGCAGGAAAAGTAAGAATCACTCCGGTAATTCTGACTGCAACAGCCACTATGCTGGGCCTTGTACCTTTGGCTGTCGGGATGAATATTAATTTTATTACAATGTTCACAGAATTAAACCCGCATATTTATTTTGGTGGCGACAATGTATTATTCTGGGGACCTCTTTCTTGGACCATCATCTTTGGATTAGCCTTTTCCACCTTCCTGACACTGATATTCGTTCCGGCGTTATACCTTATCGACTACCAGATCAAGACCAAATTCAAAAGAAGAAAATCGTTAAGGAAAATTCACGGATAGAAATTCAACTCATCAACTCGTCAGACTTTCTCTAGCAACTTGTTGAGCTGTATTTTCAGGTTAACAACGTTGAACATTGTCAGCAAATAATCGCTCTCAGACTGGAGAAATTGATTGTATTTTTGATTCAGATCTGTACTTCCTGCTACTCCTTCTTTGTATTTGTTGATGGTTTTCAGGTAGATCTTTGTCGCAACTTCCAACCCTTTTTTCTTGTTCAGGAACACCAGGTAAGCATTGTTAAAATCACTTCTTGCAGAAGCCACCTGGAGTTCAAGCCCGGTTTTCATCTTTTCATCATTCACTTTCATTTTCTGAACCTGCAGATAAGCCTGATCAACTGTATATTTTCTGCTTCCGCTGCTCCAAATAGGAACAGTTACAGTCATTCCCCAGTTAAGTGTTTTAAACCAGGATTGATTGGCAGCAAAGAAATTCCACGCATTTCGCTGCGCATTGTCGCTGAATCCCATGAATGCAGAAAGACTAGGCTGATAGGCGGTTTTGGAAAGTTTATATTGCATTTTGACAAGATATTCCTGTTTCTTGAATACTGAATAATCAATATTAAAATTATAGTCAAACTGTTGTTTCATCAGATAATCTCTTCCTAAAGTATTGATAAAACCACGGAGGCTGTCGGTAAGCAGAATCTGCTGGTTTTCCTTTAGTCCCAAGACAAATTTCAACCGGGCAGTGCTGATCTCGAGCTGGCTGTTTGTATTGATCAAACGCGCTTCCAGGTCGGATTTATTGAGTTCCAGCTGGTCTACTTCAATATCTTCTACAAGACCTAATTTGAATGTTTCCTCGAGCTCTTTTACCATCTGGTTGATCACTTTATATGTAGAATCCAGGATTTTTGTCTGTTCCTGATACAACAGAACCACCAGGTAACTGTTTTCAACCTGATCTCGAATATCAATTTTTACTTTTACGTTTTTTTGACGCTCTGTCTCCAGAAATGCTTTTGCAGTCTGCAAACCAACAAGATACTGTCCACTATACAAGAGCTGATCAATCCGTCCCCGCATAGTCAAATTGTAGCGTGTCCCAAATTGTATTTCAATATCTGTGCCTGGTTTGCCAATAAATTCACCTGGAATTAATGATGTAGGACGAGCAAAATATTCCATATAATCTATACCGCCATTTACCTGTGGGAGCCCTATTGCGGTATTCTGCCTGACTTGTTTTTGCGCTATCTGCACATCATAAGCAGCGTTCTTCAGGTCATAATTATTCTCATATGCATAATCCTGTGCCTGTTTTAAAGAAAATGCCAACGGAACTTGTCCATGTAATTGAAAAGAAAAAAAACAGCAGGTAGAAAGAATCGATAGCAGAAGCGCATTTAGTTTCATGAGTAAATTTATTTTGAAAGATCAAATTAATTATAATTCCCAAAGTTCAATTTTTGTTTTTGTTGTTCATAATAACTGATACCAGACTCATTGGCGATACCACGAATAAAATTATCGAACATGACGTCAAAAAGCGTCTGAAATGAGAATTTGTCAGCAGGGAAAAATTCAGGATTGTGCAGGTCAATTAATCTACGGATGTATAGTCTCGCCAACAGTTCTGTGCTGAGATCGTCACGATAAACTCCTTGTTTAATGCCCTTGTCAAGATTGATCTTAATCTTCCCGAAAATGAATTCAATTCTTTCGTTGACATGTGCATGATAAACATCAGGATAATACTTTTTAAGGTCAAAAGTCATCGAAGGGCTTACATCCCTGAAGCGCCCACCAAGTTCTTTACTTACAATCAACAGAATATCGATGGCATTTACACCATCAAAATTATTGGTGTCAAAGATGATCTCAAAGTTCTGCCTCTCAAGTTCCAGCAATTTTTCAACCAACTCATTTTTACTGGGAAAAAACTGATAAAGCTTTTTCTTTGAGATATTGATATCTCTACAGAGATCATCCATCGAAACACTTCGAACCCCATATTTATAAAAGAGCTCACGAACTCGTTCAAGGATATTGACTTGCATTTTATCCATGAAAAAAAGATTTTACCTCATGCTGATTGAAAAATAATAGCCACCTTAATTCCTTATCATTAGTATGAAAAACCCATCACTTGATGAAGCCGGTATTTTGTTCCTCTGCAAAATTAGAGATTATTTACAAGAAACAAAATTCGTATCAAAAGTTTCTGTGGGCGAAGAGAAGGATAAAATCAGAAATGCGGTTTAACAGTCTCGAAGGCTATTCTATGATCATCTTTTTTCGAATCGATTGCTCGCCATTGACAAGAGAAAAATAATAAAGGCCTGGCGGAAGACGGGAGCTGGAGATATCAAAATATTCGATGTACTTACCTGGTGTAACTCTTTTGTTCTCTGCAATTGTTGCGACCCCCCGTCCTAATAAATCACAGATAGTCAACGAAACAGTTGTTGTTTCATGGACTTTATATGCAAAATAAGTGAATTCCTTTCCCGGGTTGGGATAATTTTGTTCCAGTGTGAAGGACATGAAGGATTCGGGCTTCTGCCCCGTTCCAGTAAAGATACTGTCAGCAATCGCAGTCCACACACTCAATTCATTGTATTGAAGCCGGGCCCAGATTGGGCGGACTACGTTGTTATGAGCAGAAATGCCCGTATAATCGCCAAAAAAGATGCCAGAATTAGGATGAAATGGAGACTCACTGATTTTTATATTCTCGAAGCTTTCTCCACCATCTCGTGAAACTGCGAGATAAACATCTGTAAGAACATCAGAATATGAACGGCGATCGTAAAAAACAAAATAGATATAACCTGTCACCTGATCAACGGTCATCCAGGTCAGGAATTGCTGTTTTCCGGGAGGGTCATTATTCACTCTTTTTCGTTCACCCCAATGGATCCCGCCATCCGTGGATTTCATAAACCAGATGTCGGTGTCGTATCCTCCATATCGTTGATCCGACCAATTTACATAGATGTTCCCCCTGTGTGGTCCCTGGCTGATGTCGCAACAAGTAACCGGAAGCCCATTTGCCCTGTATATTCCCGAAATATTATAATCCCACCCACCCGGGATATCGGAAACAAAAACATTGGTATCCATCCATGTGTTCCCCTGATCTAATGACCTGTTAAAAACAAGTCCTGCCGGTCCAGCCCAGCAAACATAAATTTCGCCGTTAGGTCCCACAGCAGGAACAGCACCTTCAACCGTATTGTCTCCATCCATGCAGTCCCCGGCTTTCTGGTTTATCCTCATGGGAGAGCTCCAACTCTGGCCACCATCAATGGATTTTGAAAAAAGAATATTTGAACTGTCCAACTGGCTGGGGCTCTGATAAATATCAAATTGTGTCCAGCATACATAGATGTTATTTGTCGCTGGGTCAATTACTGCCCATTCCTTATCTTGGGTTTTTGATCCATTCAAACCCATATACGTGCCGTTTGACCAGGAGGCTCCGCCATCTGAGGATTTCTGACAAACAATCCGGTCGACAAAAGCACTACCGGGAGGATCGGACAGATGAAAATAATAAAAATTCCCTGTTGTATCTACCACTAAACATGGATCTCCCCAAACGCCAACAGTAGAAGCGATGTTTCCTCCCTGCCATGTCAAGCCACCATCTTGGGAATAATAGTAATTGTCAAGATTTGCACCCGCGATTAACTGGTTGGTGTTTTTGGGATTAATGATAATGGAAGGTTCTTCAGGAGTATTTGCGTTCCCGATCATGATGTTCGGAAATTGACAAAAACCTTCAAATGTTAAAAGCAACAGGCAAACTATCGACAGTATTTTCAACATAGATAAATTCCTTTGAAATTTTCCACAAGGTACAAAATTTCAAGGTTCTCATTCCTTTACTTTGTGAATATTTTGTGTAAGTTTGGGCTTTCTTATTGGATATGATATGCGATTAATCCTTCAGGTTCTTTTTCTTATATCTGTTTTTTCGGGATCCTCACAAGACAGTATTTGGATGACTTTCTATGAAAAGTCGGACTTTAAAAAAACGCCCCGGTATAAAGAAACTATTGAGTATTGCAGGGAGTTAGCTTCAGCATCCTCTTTGATTAAATTAAAATCATTTGGGGAAAGTGCCCAGGGAAGGAAGCTTCCACTGATGATCGTAGATAAACAAGGGTATTCGGAACCGGAGGAGATCAGGGCAGCAGGAAGGGTTGTTTTACTGATTCAGGCATGTATCCATCCGGGTGAATCGGAAGGCAAAGATGCTGGATTGATGCTGATCCGGGACCTGGTCCTTAGGAATAAATATCCAGGACTTCTTGACCATGTTTCCATTCTTTTTATTCCAATTTTTAATACAGATGGCCATGAACGGTTTGGCTCGTTTAACAGAATAAATCAGAATGGTCCTGAAGAAATGGGCTGGCGGGTTACTGCAACGAACCTCAATCTCAACCGTGATTATTTAAAAGCAGACACTCCGGAGATGCAGAACTGGTTAAGGATGTTTAGCAAATGGCTTCCGGAGTTTTTTATCGACACACATACCACTGATGGAGCCGATTACCAGTATATTCTTACCTATTATATGAACACGACCGGAGGGATGGACGAAAATCTGAGTTCCTGGGCCAAGGATGTTTTTTTAAAAAGCTGGTCTTCCGGAATGGAACGTGGAGGAATTCCTGTTTTTCCGTACATTGAATTCCGCTCCTGGCATGATCCGAAAAGCGGGATCGATGGCGGTGTTTCTCCTCCAATGCTTTCTCAGGGATATACCTCACTTCGAAACAGACCCGGGTTATTGGTGGAAACCCATATGTTGAAAACTTACAAGCAAAGGGTTTCTGCAACGTACGAATGCTTTGTCACTTCTTTACGCATTCTGAATAAGGAGTACAGGAATCTGCAAGACCTGGAGCGTAAAGCCGACACGTTTTCATCAAGTTCCGGTTTCCGGCAAACTGCGTTTCCTCTTGAATATAAAGTCATTTATAATGATAGCACACTTGTTGATTTTCTGGGAATCCGGTACACCAGGGTCAAGAGCGAGATCACCGGGGATAATTGGTACAAATATGGAAAAGAAAAGGAAACAATGAAGATTCCATACTTTGAGAAAACCCAGGTTGAAAATGCGGTGAAACTTCCGGAAGCTTATATTGTACCTGCAGAATGGAGAAATGTTATCGAACGCCTGAAGATTCATGGAATCAGGATATCCCGTTTAACAAAAGACACACTGCTAAAGGTTTCAACTTATCGTTTTTCAAATCCTAAATGGCAATCCTCTCCTTATGAAGGCAGACACCCATTGACCGATTTTGACATTGAAGAAATTACAGATGAAAGGATCTTTTCAGCTGGCTCTGCCTTGATTGACCTAGATCAGCCTTCGTCAAGAATTATTGCCCACATCCTTGAACCAAAAGGGAATGGATCATACGTGTACTGGGGGTTTTTTGACGCAATTTTCGAGCAAAAAGAATATGCCGAAAATTATGTGATGGAAGAACTGGCGAAAAAAATGTTGTCAGAAAATCACGGACTGAAAGATGAATTTGAAAAGAAAAAACGACAGGATGTATCGTTTGCAGGTAATTCAGATGCCATCCTGAATTGGTTTTTCTCGAAAACTCCCTACTGGGACGCGCGAAAAGATCTTTATCCGATAGGTAAGATAATGGACAGGAAAACCGTTGAAGAATTACTCAAAAAGTAATTTTTCTTTTGATTCGGATGATTGGCTTTTCTTCAACAAAATGTCCTATCAATGCTGCTTCGGTTACACCTGCTCCATGCAGTTCTGCCAACAGTTTCCTGGCATAATCCTGGGGAACAGAAATCAGCAACCCTCCGGAAGTCTGGGCATCAGCAAGGATTATTCTTGTAATTGCCGGAATCCCAGAATCCCAATCTGCAATGTCTTCAACAGACTGAAGATTACTTAACGTTCCTCCCGGTACTATATTTGCAACTGCAAGGTCACATACACCCGGCAAAACCGGGATATTTTCCATGCCAATGCAGGCACCAACACCGCTCCCTTTTACCATCTCTTTCAAGTGTCCAAGAAGACCGAAGCCTGTCACATCTGTGCAGGAATTGACTGTAAAACGAGTCATAATTTCAGCAGCTGTTTTGTTGAGCTGTTCCATGATACTGATCATCCTGGTTTTGTTCTCATCATTTACCATACCACGTTTTATTCCCGTGGAAAGGATTCCGGTACCAATGGGTTTAGTCAATAGAAGTACATCTCCGGGTTTTGCATTTGAATTTGTCAGGATTTTATCGGGATGAATACGACCTGTGACAACCAATCCGAATTTTGGCTCTGTATCTTCAATTGAATGACCACCAATTATGGAAATTCCGGCTTCAGCAACTTTATCAGAGGCACCTTTGATGATGAGTTGTAAAACCTCCAAGGGAAGGAGATTGATTGGAAAGCCAACGATACTGAGTGCAAATAGCGGGGTTCCTCCCATAGCGTATATATCACTCAGCGAATTTGCGGCTGCAATTGCTCCGAAATGATATGGATGGTCAACAATCGGAGGAATGAAGTCAACGGTCTGAACAATGGCTGTTCGATCATCGATCTTATAAACCGCAGCATCATCGGAAGTGCCAAAGCTAACCAACACATTTCGATCTGATGTGGCTGGGATATCCTTAAGCAATTGTTCCAGGATCTGGGGACGAATTTTGCAGGCACAGCCCAAACCGTGCGTATAGTGTGTGAGCTTAATTTCAGATGAAACCCTTTTGGGTTCATTTTGAGCAGCTGTTCCAGCTGACAGCTTTTTATACGCTGTAGCGATCAGAACAGCAGCTTTTTCAATTTCATCAGAAGTTGTCATCCTTCCCAATGAAAAACGGATTGTCCCCCTTGCATAATATTCCGGGACTCCCATTGCTTTCAGCACAGGAGAAGTTGAAATGCTTCCGGCATGACAGGCTGAACCGGCTGAGGCAGCAATATATGCCATATTATCAAGCAGAAGATTGGCTTCAGCACCTGGAAAACTGATGTTTAAGGTATTTGGAAGTCGTTTATCGGATGGCCCATTTAGTCTAATTTCCGGAAAATCAAACAAGAGGGTAGTAAATAACTGATCTCTCAATTCTTTTATACTTATTTTCCTGGCCAGAACACCATCCTCATTTTCAACACTATCAAAATCCCTGATAAAAATCTCTGTTAATTCTGCTGCTTTTCCAAGCCCCACGATGGATGCAACATTTTCTGTACCTGCCCTTAAATTTTGTTCATGATCGGCTCCATGAATCAGTTTTTCCAGAACGATACCTCTGCGAATATAC
>CAIWTA010000170.1 GCA_903915465.1 uncultured Bacteroidales bacterium
TAAAATCCTTGATAATTCAATCGATAAGCTATGGGAAAGACAATAATCAAAAAGAATAACAGTCGCCAGATAAGCAGCCTTCGACGTCTTCGGTTCCGGCGAAGCCGGAAATCTCACGAAGTGAGATAGATGAGGGCGCAGCTGCGTTGTGGCGACGAGGCCGCCCGGCCTGAGGGCAATAATAGATAGAAAAATGTTGAAATTTTTAAACAGTCTCTAAGTGTTTTTCAACGGCCTTAGTACCTGTGCGGCCATATTTCTTTTTGAATAGCCAAAATCGCTTTTCTTTCAATATCTTTGCTTATGCTGAAGTAAACCTTAATCCGTAAACCATGAAAAAGCTCATTTTGTTTATCCAATTTAGTTTGTCCGTATTTATTGGGTTTCCCCAAGCACAAACAATCACTCTAAGTTTCGTGGGGCAGGATGCTCAAAATCATAACATTCTGAACTTACAAAGTGTATTCATACGGAATATAACCCAAGGCTGTGATACAATCATATACGGGACGGCTCCTTCCATAATTTTATCCAAATCGTTGGGGATAAATGAGAACAACCTTCAGCATTCAGAAACTTTTACACTGATGTCAAATATGACAAATCCGTTTAGGGGATCGACAAATGTGTTTATCGCGCTGAAAATAAAAGAGAAATTGCATTTATGCATTTCAAATACGCAAGGAAAAAGAATTGCAGATTACAGCAATGAATTTCCAGCTGGTCTGCACAAATTTGAAATCACTTCTTCAAGCCCTGATTTATTGATATTGAATTTATCTGATGGAAACATTTCAAAATCGGTAAAGCTTATCAATCATCCTAATGGTGCGGAGAAAAATGCAATCATGTATGTAGGTCTTTGGGAACAAAATATTACGAATAAGAATAAATTTGCAGAGCCCTCCAGATTCGTTTACCACTTGGGGGACTCACTCTTATTTAAAGCCAGTGTTAATGGCTATGATGATAATACAATAACTTCTGCTCCTGATCAGAGTACTTTGTATACTTTTCAGATGACCCCTATCCCGACAGATGGATACTATGTGAAAGGCGCAGTTACAGCCTTTCCTGATTGTAATGAAAAAGCCAAGATGAAGGTAACACTTAATGAAGTCACACAAACTCCCCGTTTATCTTTAATGGAACTCTATATTCCGATCAAAGCCGGTGCAGATGGTTTTAATATCGTTCAGGTTGCCGGTTCAGCCAGGACAATCTTCGGGCCTGCAGCTGGTTTTGGTGTAGTGACAAATCCGGCCACTGACGAACCCAAAGTTCCGTTCCAGCGTGGTCCTGTTTCAACAGTAAATACTGCTAAATTCACGGTTCCGGAAGACGGGATGTATCATGTTGTTTTTGACTTTGAACTCAATAAAGTAGCCATCATGCGTGTTCATTGGGGAATGATTGGCGCTGCAACACCTGGCGGATGGTCCAACGATACAATGTTGACCGAATCTGCCTTCAACCTCACTAATATGTCATGGACACTCACTGACTTGCAATTATTGCGAGGTGAATGGAAGTTCCGCTATTCACACGGCTGGAAAGTTGTACTGGATACCACTCTTGATCTAGGAGGAGGAAAAATAGGCGTAAAGGTTAACACGAACGCTGGTGGCGCTGTAAGTGCGCTGGTTCCCGGTGGTATGAATATCGTGAACGCAGATCCCGGTATCTATACCTGCAACATGAACTACACTGTTGATTCGGGCTACAAGGCAACTTTAACTAAAACTGGCAACATTCCTCCGATTGATTATTCTGCATTTCAGATGGGAATTATCGGAAATGCTTATCTGAAACAAGACGGTACTCAGGCAAACTGGGATGAGACTTTTGGTACATCTTTACCCGCAGTAAGTGGTACTGATTACATTTGGGTTTACAATATAGACTTCATTGCCGATAAGGATTTCATATTCAGACAAGGCGATGATTGGTCTGGAAAATCAATTGCCTTTGGTGATGTGACAATGGCAGGACCTGCAGCAGCGAATTTTTCAGGTGATGGCGGCAATTTTAAAGTAAATGTGGCAGGAAACTATACTATTGTACTCCAAATTGCTGCTGCAACTGAAACGTATACAGTTACTGCGACTAAAAACTAGTTGATCAATTAAGGATTAATATTCATTTTTTCAGGAAGAGGCTGTCTCATAAGGCCTCTTTTTTCTTTCACCGCGAAGACGCAAAGACGCAAAGTTCAGATAATCAATATTAAATTTTTAGCGTCTTAGCGACTTAACGGCGAAATTTTGTCTTTTGAGACAACCTCTTCTTCTTTAATCCAGGGACAATACTTCCCGGATTCATTTGTCGTACCTTTGACAGAACTAAGATTTCAGCTATGAAACGGGTTTATTTACATTTCCTTGTTTTTACAATTTTTTTCCTCCTTTACAAGACCGCTGTCTGCCAGGTCATCGTGACATTTCCGATCTATCCGACCGACTCTGATTCGTGTACGGTGATATTCGATGCAGCGCTGGGTAACGGTGAATTATTGAACGTTTCGCCTCCAATATATGCCCACACAGGAGTGATCACAAACCTGAGCACCTCTTCGGGCGACTGGAAATATACGGTTGCCCCATGGAATCTGAATCTCTCAAAAGTCCTTATGACTCCGCTTGGGAATAATAAATATCAGCTCACGCTCAAGCCTTCCATCAGGGCATTCTACGGTGTTCCCGCCTCCGAACAGATCAAAAAAATTGCATTTGTCTTCAGGAACTCAGATGGCAGTAAAGCTGGTCGTAATACAGACGGCTCGGATATTTTCCTCGATGTTTACCCGGACATGCTGAGCGTGAACATTGTGCTTCCGATAAGTAAAGTACTTTTCCTCAAACAAAATGATCCGATCGCCGTTTCAGCGATCAGTCCCGCTGCTGATACCATGAAAATCTTTGTCAACAATAACCTGGTCAAAACAACAGCCGGAAAAAATATCACGGATACCATTCTGGCAAATAACTTTGGTCAGAACTGGGTGAAACACTGGGTCATGATCATGGCAAAAAATGGTACCGGAATTGTCGCCGATTCATTTTATTACACTACACTTCCACCTGCTCATATTGCCGCGCTGCCGGCAGGAATGAACGACGGCATCAACTATATTGACTCAATTACGGCGCTGCTATGCCTCTTTGCTCCTGAAAAGAACAATGTCTTTGTTATTGGGGATTTCAATGATTGGAATGTGGATTCAAATTACTACATGAACATCACACCAGATGGCAGCCACTATTGGATACAACTGAATAATCTGGTGCCGAAACAAGAGTACATTTTTCAATACTTTGTTGACGGTAACCTTTACATCGGCGATCCTTATGCCGATAAAGTAAGTGACCCTGACGACCAGTATATCCCTGCCGAAACTTATCCTGGCCTCAAACCTTATCCGACAGGAAAAGCCAATGGAGTTGCCACTTTCCTCCAAACCGGCCAGGATCCCTATCCCTGGAATATTGCCGGCTTTACCCCTCCGCAGGTAACTAACCTCGTAATTTACGAATTGCTTATCCGCGATTTTACAACGAAACATGATTATCCTTCACTGATTGACACACTTGATTATCTAAAGCATCTTGGTATCAATGCCATTGAACTAATGCCTGTAATGGAGTTTGAGGGAAATATCAGCTGGGGCTATAATCCTGATTACTCTTTTGCCGTGGATAAATATTACGGTACAAAAGATGGACTGAAACAATTTATTGAAGCCGCTCATTCAAAAGGGATCGCAGTGATCCTCGACATCGTTCTGAACCACCAGTTTGGCGAATCCCCGCTCGTCAGGTTGTATTGGGATGCAGCCAATAACAGGCCGTCGGCCAGTAGCCCGTGGTTTAACCCGATCCCGAAACACCCTTACAATGTAGGTTATGATTTCAATCATGAAACTCCTTTTACTCAGTCTTTCTGTAAAAGATTCCTGGGATACTGGTTAAGCGAATATCACGTGGATGGTTTCCGATTCGATATGTCAAAAGGTTTTACTCAGCGGAATTCATACCCGAATAATGTTTCGCTTTGGGGACAATATGATGCCGGGCGTATTACACGTCTGGAAAGTTACCAGGACCACATCCGTTCTGTAAAACCAGATGCCATAATGATCATGGAGCATTTTGCCGATAATGATGAAGAAACGGTGCTCTCTTCCGACGGAATGTTACTGTGGGGCAATATGAATGGAAAATATAATGAGGCGACCATGGGTTGGAATAATAGTGGAAACTCCGATCTGTCGTGGATTTCATACCAGCAAAGGAGCTGGGCAGATCCGCACGTGGTGGGCTATATGGAAAGCCATGATGAAGAGCGGCTGGCATATAAAAATATTACCTTTGGGAATAGTTCCGGACCTTATTACAATGTCAGGGATACCTCAACTTCGTTATCCCGATTAGAATTGGCTGCAACCTTTTTTTATACCGTTCCCGGACCGAAGATGCTCTGGCAATTCGGCGAACTTGGGTACGATTATTCAATTAATTACCCTACGGGCACATCCGATTCAAGGCTTGCACCCAAACCTATCCGGTGGGATTACCTCGGCGAATGGCGGAGATGGTACACGAAGAATATCGTTGCGGCACTCATCGATCTTAAGAAAACACAACCAGTATTCGCTACAACCGATTATTCCATCGACTTAACGGCTGCCGTCAAACGGATCTGGCTGCACCATACAACCATGGATGCCACTGTTTTAGGCAACTTCGATGTGGCTGACCAAAATGTTGTGCCGGGTTTCACCAGAACCGGCATGTGGTATGAATTTTTTACAGGCGATTCGCTGAATGTGGCAGATGCTGCTGCATCCCTGGCATTTAAAGCCGGCGAATACA
>CAIWTA010000171.1 GCA_903915465.1 uncultured Bacteroidales bacterium
TGCTGCATAGATCAATTCCACCAGCCTCGCCCAATGCATTGCAAGGGTCGCATGAACAGGTTTCCCGCCCAGGGTGGAAAACATGAATTCATATTCCTGCTGTGCGATTGGAGTTGCCATTCCATCGGCTGCATTCAGCCGTGAAAGGGGAGTAGCCTGATACACACCCGAATCCTGTCCTTCGACAAAACCTTTCCACCCGATCTTCTTCAGGTAAGGAAATTTTAAATAAGTCCAGGGTTCAACTCTTTCTTCAACATAATCCATATAATCCTTTGGAGAATAATTATACAGTTGGTCTCCTTTCGTATCGACCACCCGCACCGTTCCGTCATAAAAATTCACTTTGTTGTTTTTATCCACTAATCCCATAGAGTGAAGTTTCAGTGAATAGGGTCCATTGAGGATGAGGTCAACATAATCCTTATTTCCCAGCACAACATCCTTAAAGAGCTGGATCGAAAATTTTGAAAATCCGATAAACCCTTCAGCTTTCTTGACGATATCATCGCGTTCCGATTCCGTCAGGCCTTTTTTCACTCCCCCGGGGATATTCATTACCACATGGGTTTGATGGCCGCCTAGCAAGGCCTGGATCTCCTGGGCAATGCGCCGCTGTTTGATCACCTCTGTTCCAATCTCAATTCCGACTTTATTAATAACACCAAGAATGTTTCGTTCAGCCGGGCTGGCATTGGGACCCAGAACAAAATCGGGTGCTGCCAGGGCATAAAAATGGGCAATGTGGCTGTGAATAAAATGGGCCATATAAAACAGTTCCCGCAGTTTCCTGGCGGTAGGAGGGGGTTCAACTCCAAACACCGCATCCACAGCCTTACCGGAGGCCATGTGGTGGCAACCCGGACAAACGCCGCAGATCTTTGTCACGATAGAAGGAAGCTCCTCAACTGGCCTTCCTTCACAGAATTTTTCAAAGCCCCGCAGTTCCGGTACCTGGAAGTAAACATTGTCAACTTCTCCTTCATCTGTAAGGAAGATCTCAATTTTTCCATGGCCTTCCAGGCGGGTGATAGGGTCGATGGTGAGGGTTTTCATTTATATATATGTTATAAGATAATTTTTCTTCCAAGGATTGATGAGGGGAGGCTGAAACGATAGAAAAGTCCTGCCGGGTCGACGATGGTGCCGATGATCTTATCGATCTCTTCGGGTGAATCTGCATCGATCATGGTTCCAATGGCCGACATCATCTTTGCGCCGGGATCAGAAGCTGCTGCAGGAGGTCCATAACATCCGCGGCAGGGTGAATTGCCGGTTACGCAGCGTACACCACACCCTCCGCGTGTGGCGGGCCCCATGCAGATCACACCCTGCTCAAGGAAACAGGTTTCTTTATCATCCTGAATCTCCCAGGGGCGGTAGAATTTCTTAATTACCTTGTTATCCGTTTTCTTTCGTTTACATTCATCGCAGTTCGTTTTCTCATTTGCCCCGACAACCGAACCTTTCGGAGGCAGTTGGGCGCCAGTCGCAATGGCTGTGAAGACTTCGAGAAGGCGTTCACTTTGGGGCGGACAGCCAGGAATAAAATAATCCACTTCCACCACCTGGTTAAGGGTATAAACATCGTTGAACATCTCCGGAATATCCAGCTTTCCTTCTTTGACGGTATATTCCGTTTGTGGTCTGATCTTTTCAGGGTTCACGGTCGATTCTGTTTCATCGTACACCCGTTTGAAGATCTCATCACGATTATGAAAATTAGCCAGTCCCGGGATCCCTCCCATGTAAGCGCAGGCGCCGTAAGCAACAAGGATCTTCGATTTGCTTCTCAATACCTGAGCCATACGTTTGTTTTCACTGTTCCTGACTGCTCCGTTAAAAAGGGTCACATCGATAGATTTATCGGGAAAGGCTTCCACATCCTTGTACTTGATATCCATGGCGATGGGCCAAAACACAAGATCCGCCGCAGCCACAATATCTAGCAGCTTTTCGTGGGTATCTAACACCGAAACGCAGCAACCGCCACAGGCGGCTCCCCAGTAAATGGCGAGCTTCAGTTTGGGCTTTGGGATTGGTAAGTCTGAAGGCATCTTCTATGATTTTAAATGTTTAACTTCCAGTGTGCTTTTTATTTTGCTTGGGCCAACATTCAGGATTGCTTTGGTCATCTCGTTTACCAGCTCTGCAAATTGTTTCCCTTCGCTGGCGCTGATCCATTCCAGCTTCAGCCGTTCAGGCTCAATTCCCATCTGGGCGATGTATTTACTGATCAACTTGAACCTGCGCAGGCATTTGTAATTACCGGTCTGATAATGGCAGTCACCGGGATGACAACCACATATCAGCACGCCATCGGCGCCTTGCTGGAATGCAGTTAAGATGAAGGTAGGGTCGATCCTTCCCGAACACATGACGCGGATGATGCGGATGTTCGGTGCATAGCGCATCCGGGAAGTACCTGCAAGGTCGGCGCCTGTGTATGCGCACCAGTTGCAAAGAAAAGCAACAATAGTCGGTCTGAAGTTCATGATCAGATTTCTTTGTATGACATTGACATTATTCCTTCAATTTCTGAAAGGATCTGGCGATCCGTAAAATGCTTGCTCGTGATGGCCCCTGAAGGGCATGCCGAACCACATGTCCCGCAACCTTTGCACAGTACCTCGTTCACTTCGGATGATTTCTTATCCTCCTTGAAGGAGATTGCAGTATAAGGGCAAACCCGGATGCAGGTCTGGCAACCGCAACAGAACTCTTCATTGACAAATGCCGTCGTAACTTCTACCGCAACTGATCCCTGTGCGATGGTAGCCAGGATTCTGGCTGCGGCCGCGCGGGCTTGGGCAACTGAATCCGGGATATCCTTTGGCCCCTGGCACGTTCCAACGATGTAAACACCGCCGGTGGTAGTTGCCACAGGGTCGAGTTTCGGATGCTTTTCTATGAAAAACTGGTTTCCGCAAAGACTAACTCCGATAGCATGAACTACATCTTTCACATCATCATGTGCTTCCATATTCACCATCAGGACAACCATATCCACCGGTACTTCTATGGATTCGCCCGAAAGCTTTTCATCCATTTCAATGAGCATGTTACAGTCGTCTGTTTTTTCGGCCTGCCTGATAACAGGAAGTTTCTCCTGTTGATCGAACATGAGGAAGATGATTTGGCGGTGTGTCGATTCGGCATAGAATTCTTCGCACCCTTTCCCGTATGCACGCATGTCGGCGTAGATCTCAAAAATATTGCACTCGGGAAGCCCGGCCCGTATCTGGTTGACGAATTTCAGGGCAACCATGCAGCAGGTACGGGAGCAATATTCATGATACACCTTGCTCCGGCTGCCGACACAATGGATGATCGCGATATTACGTGGTTCTTTCCCATGCTTTGTGAGTACCTTACCGGAAGCCAGTATCTCTTCGAACTCCATAGAGGTGACCACATCAGGGAATTTCCCGTATCCGTATTCCTCGATCTTTGACGGATCGAAGGATTTTAATCCGGTAGCGGCGATAATATTTCCGAACTTCAGTTCCAGCGGTTCCGGTTGCCCGTTCTGAACAAGGGCTTTGAAATTTCCGATATATCCGCTTACGTCACGGATGACAGATTGTTTAAAGACATCGATGTTCGGATGATTTTCCACGCGCTGTATGATTGGATGGATCATCTGTTTTGCGCTGGAAAGATGAGGAAAAGTAAGGTCAAACCGGGCAACATGTCCGCCCAGCCGATCGGTTTTTTCCACAAGGTAAACCTGCTTCCCTGCATTGGCAATTTCGAGGGCAGCCACCATCCCTGAAATTCCTCCGCCAATAACAAGGGTTGCAGGATCAACAGTCACAGAACGCTTTTGCAGAGGCTCATGGAAACGTACACGGTGGATGGCTGCGTTGACTAAGTCGATCGCTTTTTTAGTTGCCTCCGAACGGTCGGTATGTACCCAGGAATCCTGTTCGCGGATATTTGCCATTTCAAAAAGATAGGGGTTGATCCCTGCTTTTTCGACGGCATTCCGGAAGGTCAGTTCATGAATCCTCGGCGAACAGGCTGCAACGATCACACGGTTCAGGTGATGCCCGCGAATATCCTTGATGATCAGGTCTTGACCTGGATCCGAACACATATACTTGTACGTTTTTGCGAGGACGACATTGGGCAGGTTTCCCACTTCTGCAGCTACCGCTTCCACATCCACCATCTTAGCGATGTTGTTACCGCACCAGCAAATATAGACGCCTATTCTTGGTTCTTCCATTGCATGAATTTTTCAGTAGAAATATGAAAATTATTTTGGAACCGCATATTTTTTTAATTGCGCGAAATAGACTGCAAAAGGACGGTAGGCAAGGTGCGACCATTTTGAAAACGGTACTTCGATCAGGATCATGGGAACCAGCACAGCCATATGGGCAATGTAGGAGATAAAGGTGGCTACCGGCATTCCGTTGATCCTGAAAACATGGATCAGAATCCCTGTTGTAGCTGTCAGAGTGAGCATTATCACAAAAAGCCAGTCGCTGACATGCGAGAACTGGAATTTTACATCTTTCCGTACTAATCGTCCGATAATCGCCACTCCCAAGCCAAAGAGCAATCCGATTGTCGCATAATACCCAAGTAATCGTTGAGGATGCCAGACGGGATAGATCTTTTCAGTCTGGAACCAGGGAAGGTAAACCACGATAACAATGAACATGATGGTATATCCCGACATCAGCAACCAGTGTGAAAGCCAGTAGCGTTTGTCATCGCATTTTGAGAATTTAGGCTGAACGGCAAAATTGAAGATCAGTAGCCAGAATTCCCGGATATGGACCCATAAAGAAACTTTGGTTTTACTTTTTTTCCAGATGATCTGGTAATACATCCTGAGGATGTTGGAGATCAGTAGCGTTGCAACCACTCCTGCCATAGTCCAGTCGAAGATCTCAACAATATGAATCGGGGCAAATGAATTCACTTTTACGCCACCGTCAGCGGTGAGCTCTTTGGTAAAATGATATCCCATCGAAGGAAGGATGACTAAGAATGCAATAACTACCAGTGCTGCAAATAACAGGATGAACGCCAATTCCCATACTTCTGAAGTGTAGAATTTCTTGGAAAGGCCGGTCCAGTCGTATTTTGAAGTCAGGTATCTTCGCAATGACATCATCAGCTCACCCGGATTTGCATCACGCGGACAAGTTTTTGAACAATCACCGCAGTAGTAGCACAACCATGGTTCAACGCTGGATTCAAGCTGGTCTTTGAGTCCCATCTGCATCAACCGGATCTTTTTCCTCGGAAACAAAAACCCTTCCTCCGAAAGCGGGCAGATCGCAGTGCAGGTGCCGCAATGATAACAGGCATTCCAGTCGCCGATGCCAAATTGTATTAACTGATTTCTCAATTCAGGCTGAACACGGACACTCATATTTTAGTCTCCTTATTATTTGATCGATGAAAGTTCATGAATTCGGTTCTCGATTTTTTCCAGCGGGATGGTATCTATATCCTTGCTGACCTTTCCGTTAAGGATATTCCGGATAACCCTGGCAGCAGCAGCAGATCCCTGTGCAACGGTGTCGGGTATATCTTTGGGCCCCTGACACGTGCCTGCAATCATGATCCCGCCTTTGATTGTTCCTGTAGGATCGGTGTTATAGTTCGCCTCTTCCATCCAACCTCCTTCACTCTGGGGAATTTTCAGGATGCGGCAAAGGTTTTCGGTGTCTTCCGAAGGCTCTAATCCAACAGACAAAATGACCATATCGACCGAATTTTCTATGATTTTAGAAAGAAGGATATCTTCGCCACGAATTTGCAGTTTCCCGTTCTTTTCTTCAACTTTCGCTGTTTTTCCCCGAATGATCGACACACCCTCTTCCTTTATGCGTTCATAGAATTCTTCATATCCTTTGCCAAACGACCGCATATCGATGAAGTATTCGTAAACCCGGGCTTCGGGCAACTTGTCGAGGATCAGGTGGGCAAATTTCAAAGAGTACATGCAGCAAACGCGTGAACAGAATTTATTGTAGTTTTTGTCACGGCTTCCGATGCAATGGATGATGGCAAGGCTTTCCGGCTTTTCCGAGTCGGGACTGAATATCCAGTTTCCTTTTTTATCCTGGGAACGGAAAGTAATGTTCCCGCCAGTCGGCCCGGAAGCATTCAAAAGCCTTTCAAACTCCAGGGATGTAAGCACATTCGGGAAGACCCCGTAACCATACTGGGGCATCCGTTTCGCATCAAATACCTTGTATCCGGCAGCCACGATGATGTTTCCCACCTGCAGCGTTACCTCCTGATCCTGCTCGTCAAGATTGATGCAATCGGGCACGGGACAAGCCTTGACGCATGCTTTACATTTGCCGTTCTTAATGTAGATGCAGGACTCAGCATCAATCATGTATTTGTTGGGAACGGCTTGTGGAAAAGGAATGTAAATGGCCTTGCGCATGGTAGTGCCCGCATCGAATTCGCTCGGCGCCTGGGCCGGGCATTTCTCTGTACAAGTGCCGCAACCAATACAGGTAGCAACATTTACTCTTCGGGTTCTTTTGAGAATCCGGACATTGAAATTCCCGGGATCACCTGCAACTTCCAGAATTTCACAACAGGTCATCAGTTTGATATGCGTGTGCTGGTTCACCTCAACCATTTTCGGTGTAAGAATGCAGGCGGCACAGTCAAGAGTTGGGAAGGTTTTGTCGAACGTGGCCATCTTCCCGCCGATGGTTCCGCTTTTCTCAACAAGGTAAACCAGGTTGTTGCTGTTCGCGATCTCAATTGCGGCCTGGATGCCTGCGATTCCTGCGCCGATGATCAGCGTTGCAGGATTAACCGGTAAATCATCCGGCATTGCAGCCATCTCAAAGGGAACACCTTCAATGGCGCAGGCCAGCACTGATTTTGCACGGTTGATGTCTGTTTTTCTCCGGATTCCGTATTCATTAAAACTGGCCAAAATCACTTTATCCGGATCTTTTCCTTCAATAGCCATGACCTTGGCAAACAATGTCTTCACAATACCGGGCTTGGAACCTGCAATGATCAGCCTTTCCAGCCCGCAGGAACGGATTTTCGCCAGGATATTCTCCTCGTTCCAGGGAAAATCATCATAATAAAACATATTCTTAACTGCCGGATATTTTTTTATATAGGCTGACAATTCCCCGTAATCAATTGGATCCTGTATTCCGTTTATTGGATTATAAAAGAATATACCTGTTGCCTCTGTCATTCTCATGTCATTGTGAATTATTTCACAACTAAAGTACCAAGAAGTTCTTCCTCAAAAAATGACATTTATCATGATTTGGAGAAAAAAAGTCAAATATGAAAAAAATATCTGTAGCTGATTCTCTAAGCTATGTCCATGCTTCTCCAGGCTATGTCTAAGCTTTGTCTAAGTTCTCTGTATGCTTTGATTAGATAAGGTGTAGATAAGGTGTATGTTCCTATCAGCTATCCTCCTGAAAACAGTTACCCTAAAACTATTCATTGTTATCTGTTCAATTTTCACTGGCAATAGCCTGCCGGGTATTTACATTAACAATTTATTTGAAAATTGATTTACCATTTGTATATTTGCCCTAGCATTTAGCTACATAATCAATAATCTATATTCATTCATTACCTCCCTTTCAATGAAGAAGTTTTTACTTTTCCCGATCCTAGCCAAGCGGCATCGCAAATGCCGCTCAGCCGGGATTAATGAAAGAATTTCTTCTTATTGTCCGGATGCGTCTTTCTTTAAAAATAATTATAGGAACTGATAAACAAGAATTATTCACGTATTAAAATAGCATAGTATGAAAAAAATCCTTACACATCTGAACAAGGCAATCCTTTTATTTCTTGTGACATTGGCTTCTATTCAGGCGAATGCCCAAACAATAAATTCTCCGTTAGCATTAACGGACTTTATTTTTACCATTAATAATGATGTACAAATTTCTGACCGGATTCTGGAATTTGACCTGTATTTAAAAGACACTGACCCTGCTCAGGATTTTGAACTTTCAATTATTCAGGCAGGGATCCTCGTTAACAGCGGGATCATTGGTGGTGGTACAATCACTACTTCCATCCTTCCAGGTTATTCAGACCTGTTATCAGGGCAACAGCCGGCCATTGCCGTTTGGGCTACCGGAACACTCAATGGGTGTATCAAAATAACACCCAAAACCGGGCCCGGTTGTGGAAACGGAACGATCATCAGCACAGTAGGATTGGGAACAAGGATCTGTCGGGTGCGGATTACAAATTCCGTTCCTTTTACTGCCGGTTCGCAGGCTAACCTCACTTTCAACTTTGCCACTTCTCCTTATCCTACAAAGGTCTTCCAGTATTCAGGAATTCCTTGTATCAGCACAACGGTGACCACCAGTTCCTCAAACTGCTTCAGTCTGGCTACAAATCCGGTACTGAACGGACCTCCCTCGCTTTCTGTTTCTCCATCTGATCAGCCCGTTACAACATCTGCCGGAACAACTTCATTTGCGGTGACTTCCAACGCCAGCTGGACAGTTATCAGCAACCAGTCATGGTGTACGGTAACTCCTTCCGGATTCGGAAACGGTACAATCACTGCAAACTTTACCGCGAATACTTATTCCACTCCCCGCATTGCAAATATCACAGTTACTTTAGCTGGTCTGACACCGGTTGTTGTGACCGTATCACAAACTTGCGCACCATTAATAACCTTCAACCTCACTGTATTTCTTGAAGGTCTTTACGCAGGTTTTAACACCATGCACCCGGCAATGGATGAAGAAGGTTCTTATTGGGGAGAAACAATTGCTGATAAACTGATCGTTGAATTCCATGATGGATCAAATTATTCAATCATTGTCTATACTGCACCTGATGTTTCGTTGAATACGAATGGAACGGCTTCACTTACGCTGCCATCATCCTACAACGGAAATTATTATGTGACAATCAGGCAACGCAACCACATTCTGGCGGTAACTGCCCTGCCATTATCGTTTGGTTCTGCAACCGTAAACTACGATTTTGATCTTTCCAGTAAAGCATATGGCAACAATCTGGGAATGATGATAGATGGCAAATATGTTCTCTATGCAGGAGATGTGAACCAGGATGAAATTGTTGATGGAGCCGATTTGTCTGATATCGGGAACCTTGCAGATATAGCCTCATCCGGTTATCTCTCACAAGATATCAATGGAGACGGTTTGGTTGACGGAGGCGATTTGTCAATTACGGGAAATGATGCGGATGGTGCGATCGGGGCCGTTACTCCGGAAATTCCGATGGATGGCCAGCCCTGTTATGGAACCCCTTCAATTACTGACTCCCGTGATGGGAAAGTGTACCCCACTGTTTGGATTGGTACCCAATGCTGGATGGCCCAAAACGTGAACGTAGGCACGAAAGTACCCGGAAGTGCTAACCAAACAAATAACAGCATCATAGAAAAGTATTGTTACAATGATGATGAGAACAATTGCAACACTTATGGAGGCCTTTACCAGTGGGATGAAGCCATGCAATACACAACAATTCCCGGAGTGAAGGGAATCTGCCCTACAGGCTGGCATTTGCCTACTGATGCCGAGTGGACAACCCTGACAACCTATCTGGGTGGAGAAGCTTTAGCAGGTGGCAAGATGAAAGAAACAGGCACAACGCATTGGTATGCCCCAAATGCCGGTGCAACCAACAGTAGCGGCTTTACTGCGCTTCCTGGCGGCTACAGAGACTTCGGTGGCGATTTTAACTATCTTCCTCTCTACGCCTACTTCTGGTCGTCGTCGCAGCTCGGCGAGGCAGGCGCGTGGTACCGGCTCCTCTACTACTACGACGAGAGCGTGGGCCGGATCTACGGCGTCAAGACAAACGGCTTTTCGGGTCGGTGCCTGAAAGACACCTGTACTTCTTATTCAAATACTGGCGTTTCTACCGGAGTTTCAGCAAATCCTGTTTGTTCAGGAATGTCCGTTACTTTCACAGCAATTCCGGCAAATGGAGGTGCGACTCCATTCTATCAGTGGAAGGCTAACGGGGCAAATGTCGGGACAAACATTTCTACTTATAGCTATGTTCCATCAAACGGTGATTCAATAAGGTGTGTCCTGACTTCGAGTGTGCCATGTGCATCAAATCCAGTCTCATCAAACACGATCATTATGACAGTTAGTCCACTTTCGGCCCCGACAGGAGGAACTCATATTCCTTCTCCGACACAGATAATCTGGAACTGGAATACAGTATCCGGTGCAACAGGATATAAATGGGGCACAACAAACAATTACGCATCCGCCACCGACATGGGTACTGCTATTACAAAGACCGAAACCGGTCTGACCTGCAATACTGCTTACACCCGTTATGTCTGGGCTTACAGCGCATGCGGAAACTCAACTGTGGTAACACTGACCCAGACAACTTCTCTCAATCCTCCGGCAACGCCCACAGCAGGAACGCATGTTCCATCAGCGACACAGATAATCTGGAACTGGAATACCGTATCTGGCGCGACTGGATATAAATGGGGCACAACAAACAATTACGCATCCGCCACTGATATGGGAACAGCAATTACAAAGACCGAAACGGGTCTGACCTGCAATACTGCTTACACCCGTTATGTCTGGGCTTACAGTGCATGCGGAAACTCAATCCCGGTAACTCTCACTCAGACCACTTCTCTTAATCCTCCGGCAACCCCGACAGCCGGAACACATGTCCCTTCCCCGACACAGATAATCTGGAACTGGAATACAGTAACCGGTGCAACTGGTTATAAATGGGGCACTACAAACAATTACGCATCCGCCACTGATATGGGAACAGCAATTACAAAGACCGAAACCGGTCTGACCTGCAACACTGCTTACACTCGTTACGTCTGGGCTTACAGTGCATGCGGAAACTCAACCGCGGTAACACTGACGCAAACAACCTCTTTAAATCCTCCGGCAGCGCCCACAGCAGGAACGCATGTTCCATCTGCGACACAGATAATCTGGAACTGGAATACAGTATCTGGCGCGACTGGATATAAATGGGGGACAACAAACAACTTTGCAACCGCCACCGACATGGGTACTGCTATTACAAAGACCGAAACCGGTCTGACCTGCAATACTGCTTACACCCGTTATGTCTGGGCTTACAGCGCATGCGGAAA
>CAIWTA010000172.1 GCA_903915465.1 uncultured Bacteroidales bacterium
CGGGAGATAGGGCGAAAAATCACAGATCTGCCTGCGGGAATCAGGTTCTTTCGTAAAATCGTAAAATTACAGGAAGATCGCCGAAATATGCTGGAAGGAGCCGGCAACCTCGATTGGGCGATGGGTGAACTCCTGGCCTACGGAACGCTGATCAGTGAAGGCATTCCGGTTCGCTTAAGCGGCCAGGATTCACAACGCGGCACATTCTCTCACCGTCATTCTGTTCTTACCATCGAAGACTCCGAAGAGAAATATATTCCTTTGAACAACCTATACCGAAACCAGACAAAGTTTGAAGTGCTGAATTCTCTCTTGTCTGAATATGGTGTGCTGGGATTTGAGTATGGATATGCGCTTGCATCGCCCCGTACATTGACAATCTGGGAGGCACAGTTCGGAGATTTCTGTAATGGTGCACAGGTTATCATCGACCAGTACATAAGCAGCGCAGAAGACAAATGGAGAGTGATGAACGGACTTGTAATGTTGTTGCCTCATGGCTTCGAAGGACAAGGTCCTGAGCATTCAAGTGCGCGGCTGGAAAGGTTCTTATCCATTTGTGGGCGGAGTAATATCCAGGTGGTTAACTGTACAACACCGGCTAATTTATTCCATCTGCTGCGACGTCAGATGCACCGGCCTTTCCGCAAGCCACTTATTGTGTTTACACCGAAAAGCCTGTTGCGGCATCCACGTTGCGTCTCACAGATTTCAGCATTTACTTCGGACGGATTTCTGGAAGTCATAGACGATGCGAGCGCTTCCCCGGAAAAAGTGAAACGTGTGCTTCTCTGTGCTGGAAAAATTTATTATGACCTCATCGAAGAAAAAGAGAAATTAAAGAAAACGGATGTGGCAGTGGTCCGTCTCGAACAGATATACCCGCTCCCGGTTAAACAACTAAAAGCATTTATTACAAAGTACCGGAAAGCTGATCATTGGGAATGGGTTCAGGAAGAACCTGCGAATATGGGAGCACTGAAATTTATCCTGCAAAATTTCACAGAGATTCCGCTACTGCAAACGTCACGTCCCCCAAGTGGCAGCCCTGCTACAGGATCCATTTCATTGCATAAGATTCAGCAACGACTGATCATAGAGAAAGCAATGGGGCAATGTAGTTGCGAATTTGCTAATAGTTCTTGCAAACTGCACTGTGCAGAAAGTTATAATATGAATAGTTGATGAGGTGATGAGGTGATGAGTTGGTGAGTTGGTGAGGTGGTGAGTTGGTGAGGTAGTGAGTTGGTGAGGTGGTGAGTTGATGAGTGATGGGGTGCAGATTAGAGAGAAAATTTTCCAAAAACGATTTCGTGGATTCGTTAAGCTTTAGCGCATGGAATTGTAAAATAAAAAGTGCTTCCTTTTTCCTCTTCACTTTCCACCCAAATCTTTCCGCCGTGTTTTTCGATGAATTCCTTGCAGATGATCAAGCCCAAACCGGTGCTGGGTTCTCCTTCGGTGCCTTGGCGGATAATCTGCGTTTCATGGCGGAAAAGATTATCGATCATCATTTTATTCATTCCGATACCCGTATCCATGATTGATACTTCAACTGAATTTCCGGGTATCGGTTTTGCGGCAATAGTAATTTTCCCGCCTTTAGGAGTAAATTTTATCGCATTGAAAACAAAATTTCGCATAAGACTTTCAAACATTTTTACATCAGCTATTATCCTCAAATCCTCCGGAACATCATAGCTGATCCTGATCAATTTCTTGTCGGCTTCACCGCGAGCCAATTCAATAATTACTATAATCACATTCAAAAACAGGATTGATTCAGGTTTATAACTGAGTAAACCACGCTGAATCTGCGACCATTCAAGCAGGTTTTCAAGCAGGTTGAAGAGTTTGTTAGCAGAGTTTCTCATTTTTTCAGCAAACTTCTGAATCTCGTCCAACGTTAAGGTTGACAAATTCTCTACCATCATTCTTGTAAGGCCAAGGAACACATTGAACGGGCTGCGCAGGTCGTGAGCAATAATAGAAAAGAATTTGTCTTTTTCGGCGTTGAGTTCCAGCAGCTCTTTGTTTTTCAGAAAAATTTCCTGCTCCGCTTTTTTGCGCTCTGTGATATCCCGGGCAACACCCTCGAAGCCTATAACCATACCGGTTTCATCTTTCATAGGAACTGCACTAGACGTGTGCCAATACCATGTTCCATCGATGTGCTGCACGCGATACTCAACACCTTCTTGTCGTTGTCCTGTCTCGATCACTCTATGCAAGAACTCGAAGCAAGCAGGTACATCATCGGGATGGACAAATAATTGAAATGGCTGGCCAGCAACCTGTTCTACCGGATGTCCTAAAAATGCAGTCCATGCAGAAGAAACGAACACAAACACGCCCTCCGGGTTGAGCGTATAGATAATGTCATGGCTGTACTCGATCAGCAGACGGTGCTTTTCTTCACTCTCTTGCAATTTTTCCTCTGCAAGCTTGCGCTCAGTGATATCATGAACAACGGTATAACGGTATTTTTTATCTTGCACATAAATATTTTCTGCTGATAACAACACATGCTTAATGGCGCCGTTCTTCGCTTTTAATTCCGCTTCTATATTATCTGCTTTCCCATTACTATCTAGTTCCCCGGTTATTAAATCCATTGATTCAGTGGTCAAAAGACCCAAATCCGCTGCTGTTTTTCCAATTACTTCATTTTTATCAAATCCAAACAGATTGTAAAAAGCTTCATTTACTTCAATGTATTTGTGGTTTTCCAAATCGGTTAAACCACAGGCGGAAGGATTGATATGAAATAACTTTGAAAACTTTTCTTCAGAAAATTTGATTTGGGAGATATCCTTTGTAACCCCGAA
>CAIWTA010000173.1 GCA_903915465.1 uncultured Bacteroidales bacterium
CCAACGCGTGAGTGTGCTTAAAAGATATCTTGCCGGTTACGATCTGTTATTCATTGATGAAGCCCAGAAGATTCCTAACATCGGACAGAATTTAAAATTAATTATTGACACGCTGCCGGTGCTGAATATTTTCGTAACCGGATCTTCAGCCTTTGACCTGCGACAGAAAATCGGCGAACCTCTGACCGGGAGAAGCAGGAATTACTTTTTATTTCCTTTTTCACAGGTTGAGCTAAATGAGAGTGCTGTTCAGGCCAAAGAGAATCTTGAAACCAGGCTTATTTACGGATATTATCCTATGGTGGTGCTTTCCGAAACGACCAAAGACAAAATCGAAGAGCTTGAATCCATCAAGAACGGTTATTTACTGAAAGACATTCTTGAACTGGATAACCTGAAGGATTCATTGTTCATTCTTAATCTGCTCCGTTTACTTGCTTTCCAGATAGGAAATGACATTTCCTTGTCTGAACTTGCAAATACGCTTCATGTCAGCCGAAAGACAGTTTCAAGGTATCTTGAATTGCTTGAGAAATGTTATGTGATATTTTCATTACAGGGATTCAGCCGGAATCTCCGCAAGGAGTTTTCAAAATCTCCAAGATTTTATTTCTGGGATAACGGCATCCGTAATGCAGTAATTTCAAACTTCAATTCACTGGCGGTAAGAGATGATATAGGCAGGTTGTGGGAAAATTATTGTATTTCGGAACGGCGGAAAAGAAACCATTATCAGGGACGGCTGCTAAATTACTATTTCTGGAGAACTTACGACCAGAAAGAAATTGATCTGGTTGAAGAATCAGGGGGCATACTTAATGGTTTTGAAATTAAATGGAGTGAAAAAAAAGTCAAACCTCCGAAAGAATTCCTGGAAACCTATAAAAATTCAGGTTTTGAAGTAATAACCAGAGAAAACTGGTTGGATTTTATTACTTGAATATGTAAAAATTGTCAGCTATCGGGATCGCCGGTTCAAGATAGAATTTTTTCATGGTTACTATTTTCGTATTAGTCAATAAAATTTGAGCAAAAAGTATGATCCGGCAATACTACTTTCGTGTAGATTTTTTATCTGGCAGGACCCTGAGACAAATCCCCAAAAAATATAGCTGCTTTTTATCTTTTCCTGGATGAACCCTATTCGTAGAAATATCACGGAGAACAACTTGTGTTTTTGCACACCTGATTCAGAAATGGATTGACTACTTTGTTTATCATAAAGACATTGAATTTGAAAAGATTAATACCCGGATCAAATGAAAATAACTGAAGAGAATATTGATTATCATGTTGATTTTATTGAGGTTAAATCTGCCCGATATATAGGTGATTATGCAATAAGAGTATTCTTTTCCGACGGATTTACAAGACTTGTTGATTTTAAACCGTTTTTAGAAACATCATTGCATCCATCGATCCAAAAATATTTAGATGAAACCAGGTTTAAGGATTATCAAATTTTAGATGGAAATCTTAATTGGAACGATTATGATCTGATTTTCCCAATTGAAGACCTATATAAGGGAAATTTATAGATATAAACAATCAATCCGTCAGGATTCTTTTCAAAAACTAAACTTAGCTGGCACTCGTTACAAACGCGCGTCAGCAGTGCGAAAGTTCGGGCGTGACTAAAAAGTAAAAAAACAAAATGTCATGCAGAGTTTCGCAAAGTTTTACGCTAAGTTAAGCAGAGTTAAAATTCATATAATCAATATTCTGCGAAACTCTGCGATTCATCAGCGAGCCTACTATATAACTTAATGTA
>CAIWTA010000174.1 GCA_903915465.1 uncultured Bacteroidales bacterium
AGGATATGATCGGCAGCCTTCTCAGCCCTTGCAGCAGCCCACATGACCCATTTCTGGTTGTCACGGAGCGCCGATGCCCATCCCCTGATGTAAGCGGCTGAGTTTCTAATATCCGGGTCAAGGTGAGCGATACCGGAGAGGAAGGAAGAACAGAGTTCAGCAACCAATTCTTCTTTGCTGTAAGGGATATCGCCAAAGCTGTTCGACATTCCGTCATAGCGGTTGAGTCTTTTAGGGTGGCCAGTCGAGTGACCCTTATGCCGATATCGGCATAAAGGCCATAATGCCGAATCCATTGTTATGCCGCATTGACTTGGTAAAGTATTGATATCTAAACTTCTTTATTCTCAATATGCGGCATAATTTTACCTCTTTTACAAACTAACAAAGGAGGAAAAGATGAAAACAAAATCAGTAAAATCACCATCCAGGGAAGAGCTTAAGACCGAATATCGGATTTATCTTAGCCGCCAACGGGGATTAAGCGAATCAACCATCTATCATTACTGCACCTATGCTGATCGATTTCTTGATTTCAGGTTTGGAGAAAAACCTGATGACTTGTCAAAAATCACGGGAACCGACCTGTCAGACTTTTTGCAATATGTGACAGGGCGTTGCCAGCCGTATCGGGACAGATCAGTTCCAAGCGGTATGCGTAGTTTTTTCCGGTTTTTATTCCAAAACGAGAAGATCGAAAAAAACCTGGCAGTTGGAATTCCAAGCACCGCCCGGCAAGGCGCACGGCGAATACCCCATCATTTGAATCCGGACCAGGTTGAAGAATTTCTCGAAGCCGCAAGGACTTTAGTGCCTTTCAACTGGAAACTACGCAACTACGCGATGGTTCTATTGATGGCACGGCTGGGACTTCGATCGCCGGAAGTTATTGCTATACAAATGGATGATATTGATTGGCGAAATGGAGTAATTGTTATCCGTGGTAAAGGTGGTTTTCATGACAAAGCACCTTTGTTACAGGATATCGGGGAAGCAATAGTGGATTACATCCAACACGAACGGCAAGGCACATCACGATATTTATTCGTCGCCTATCATCCGCCGCACAAACCTTTTAATGGTGCACAGGTTTTGAATGTCATTCTTAAACAGGCGTTGGGAAAGACGAATATTCCAAGGCCTAAGGCATATTCTGTCAGCAATATTCTCAGGCACAGTCTTGCAACCAACCTGGTACAAAAAGGTGCAAGCCTTGAAGAAATCAGCAATACGTTGCGGCATCGGTCACGCACGACAACCTTGTTATATGCCAGGCAGGATATCAACGGTCTTCGGACTATTGCACCATCCTGGCCTTTAAAGAAAGGAGGTGAGTTATGAGCCTTTCACAGGAGTTGCAGCGCTATTTGATCATACGTCGTAATCTCGGATATGATCTGTATACGGATGAGCGTGTTTTGAAACGATTTGTTTCTTTTCTGGAATCGAAAAACGAAACACATATTACCACTGATCTGTTTTTAGAATGGAAAAAATTCTTTGGTAAAGCGGCGCAAAATACATGGGCAAGACGTTTGGGAATGGTCCGGTTGTTTGCATCCTGGTTGTACAGTATTGACATCCATCATGAAATCCCCCCTCAGTCTTAATTACCAGTCATTGCAGAAGAAAACAACCTTTTATTTATACAGATGATCAAATCAGTTCCATAATTGAAGCGGCACGACTTTTACCATCGAGTAATGGAATCCGTTCAATTACATATCCGGCATTCTTCGGGTTGGTGTCAGTAACAGGCTTACGCATAAGCGAAGCCATTGCTCTTAATGACCGGGATGTAGATCTGGAAAACGGGATCATCACGGTTCTTAATGGGAAAAATGGGAAAGACCGGATATTACCTGTTACGGAGTGTACAAAAAACCAGTTGGAAGAATATGTCAGAAAACGTGACAGGCTTTTAGGGTACACCCCTGATCCGTTTTTCATATCTGATAAGGGCATTCGTTTAACCGACTGCCCCGTCCGTTACAACTTTGCCCTTATTGGTAAAATGATCGGTCTTCGCACAGAACAACCTTTCCACAAACACGGAGTTGGTCCCCGCATTCATGATCTGCGGCACACATTTGCTGTAAAGGTCATGATAAACTGGTACAAGGAAGGCAAAAATATCGATCAGGAAATGCTCAAACTGGTCAATTATTTAGGGCATCAAAAAGTCACTTTTACCTATTAGTACATTGAGGCCGTCCCTGAATTGCTGGCCCTGGCTTCACAACGTGCTGAAAATCTTTTGGAGAAGGAGGTGCAACTATGATAGCCATGACTCTTTCAGCACTGGTTCAGAAGTTTTTTACAGACAAGCTTTACACTCAGATGGAAGCCAGCCCTCATACGATTACCAGTTACCGCGATACGTTCAGATTGCTTTTGAAATTTGCTGGGGAGAAGATGGGGAAAGTGCCGATTAAGTTGAGCATTGCTGATCTTGATGCCGAGATGATCGGACTCTTTCTGGACGATATTGAAAACGTCCGAAAAAATGCTGCCAGAAGCCGGAATACACGGCTGGCAGCTGTCCGGTCTTTCTTCAGGTTTGTTGCAGTTCATGAACCAGCTTATATGCTTCATTGCCAGAAAATACTGAATATGCCCTCCAAACGCTATGTTAAGCGTAATGTTGAGTTCCTGGATGCCCAGGAAATGCAGGCTTTGTTAAATGCACCGGATTGCTCCACATGGATCGGACGGCGCGATCATGCAGTCCTTACAATCGCTTTACAAACCGGGTTAAGAGCATCTGAACTTGTAAATTTACAATGTTGTGATATTGTTCTTGAAACAGGAGCACATGTACGCTGTTTAGGCAAAGGACGTAAACTTCGGGCAACACCCCTAAGACGTGAAACTGTTGGCGCCATGAAAACCTGGTTAAAGGAACGATGCGGCTCTGATCACGATCCGCTTTTTCCAACTATGCGCGGGGATAAAATGAGCCGGGATGCTCTTGAACATTTGGTAAAACGACACATGAAAACGGCATCCAGATCCTGTGCCTCTCTAATCGGAAAAAGGATTAGCCCACACATTCTGCGTCATAGTACTGCAATGGATTTACTTCATCATGGAATAGATCAGGCTGTGATTGCTCTATGGCTCGGTCATGAATCAATAGAAACTACCCAGGTATATATCCATGCCGATATGACGTTAAAAGAAAAAGCGCTGGCGAAAATGTCCAATCCGTCCGTAAAATTTGGTCGATATAAACCAGATGACAAATTACTCAGCTTCCTCGAAAACCTATAAATTATGCCGAATAGCCGCACCGGAAAAGCACTAACAACAGGGGTTAGCAAAACCGGTGCGGCATAATATTGGATGCGGCATTATGACCCTTATGCCGATATCGGCATAATGGTCACTCAACCGGCCACCCCAAAAGACTCAACCGCTATGATGGAATGGAGAACAGTTTTGGCGATATCCCATATTCCAAAGAGGAACTGGTTGCAGAACTTTGTTCTTCATTCCTTGCCGGCATCGCTCATCTTGACCCGGATATCCGCAACTCAGCCGCTTACATCAGGGGATGGGCATCGGCATTGCGTGACAACCAGAAATGGGTTATGTGGGCTGCTGCCAGGGCTGAGAAGGCAGCCGATCATATCCTGGGCATTGACTCTTCCAATTCTGCTTCAGAAGAAAAAAGCACGGCTGAAGTGACCAGCGAGGTTCCGACCCTGGAGCCTGTCCTGGAAGATTCCCCCTTTTAACAAAACTATTCATTTAAAAGAGCCATCCCGGGCAACCGGGGTGGCTTTTTTCATTTACACTAAAACCAACATCCATGAACAATTTCAACAGTTATTCCGGGGATCCCCGCCAGATCACAGCCCGATTCGCAAGTAAATGTCATACCTGCGGCAAACCCATCAAAAAAGGCGAACAACTCATCTACTGGCCAAATGGCAAACATGCCGGGCTTCTGAAATGTGATGAGGCTGACTACCGAAATTCTTTGGCTTCCTTTGAAGATGAA
>CAIWTA010000175.1 GCA_903915465.1 uncultured Bacteroidales bacterium
ATCAGCGATCTTATCTGCGAGAATCAGCGAGAACATTTTTGTTATTTATTTTGAAGTTCCTACAATTTCCTTGAGGTGGGGCACTCTGCGAGAAAATAAAAACAACTTTTTAGTCAGTCCCTGGGTACTTTCATAAAAAATTCGGCCGCTCCGAGGTGTTATAAACTACCCCGCAGCAAGCAATGGGGTATCAGAATTCAGATTTCAAAATGTAGAAAAAAAACAAAATATAATTCTGAATTCCTGCATTCTGAATTCCTGCATTCTCAAAGATTAAATAGACAAATAAATCAAATGAATTAATAGTCTCTAAGACAACGAGCTGACTGGCCGCGTGCCTTGTTGTCGTTGTACATGTAACAGGCCCCATTGTAGAAGAGCAGATACCAGCCGAAAGTGGCATCAAGCTGCATACTACTCCAGCAGTTGCCGCCCGAGCCGCGACTGCTCAGTGAACCATCGCTGCTGCCCAAGTACCCGGCAGCATGCATTTTTAAAGCAGAATGCAGAATTCAAACTTCACAATTCGAATGCGGGAATGCAGAATGCAGGAATTCAGAAAACCATTTGTTTGCTACGAGGTACTCATGTTTTTAAAAACAACATCAGTCGCCACATAAGCAGCCTTGGCTTCTTCGGTTCCAGCGAAGCAGAAATCAGGTAATGGGCACGCGTTACAAACTCGCGCCAGCTGGGGAATTCATAATTCAGAAACACTGTAATCACCAAGTTTTTCTGCGGAGGCAGGCTTTGACAAATCGTTGCGCATTACGCGTCACCTCTTCATCTTCTGCAATGCAGCAAGCCTTTGAAGTAATGGCGGGTGAGAATAATAGAAGAAAACGAAAGCCGGATGGGGCCGGAGGTTACTGAGGTTGTTAACGGATAACTTTTTAAGCGCTTCAATCAACGGTTCCGGTTGAAAATTTTCTCCGGCATAGCGGTCAGCAGCATATTCATTCTTCCGGGAAAGCATGTTCATAAACAAACCAAGAACCAGGGATAACGGGCTGTAAAGTATTCCGAATGCAAGGATACCCAGATGAAAGCTCTGTTTCACCTCCAATCCGTAGAAGCCGCTTAAGGATTGGCAAAGCGATTGAGCGAAAGAACTATCCTTCCTGATAAAGAAAGATAAAATAAAAAGCATCAGACCAGTCTGAATCATTGACAGCACAATGGACTGAATGGTATGTTTCTTTTTATAATGCCCGATTTCATGCGCCAGAACTCCAACAAGTTCTTCGGTTGTATGATCATTGATGAGTGTATCAAATAAAACAATCCTTTTCTTTGCTCCCAATCCGGAAAAATAAGCATTGGCTTTTTTAGAGCGTTTTGAACCATCGATCACATAGATGTTCTTCAGGTTAAATCCGGCTTTCGCAGAAAATTTTTCTATTGCATCACGCAATGGTCCTGGTTCTAGTGGTTTCTGTTTATTAAACAGAGGAACGATAAGATTGGAATAAAACATGGAAAGAAAAATCATGAAGAAACTGATCACTCCCCAGGTAAGCATCCAGAAATAATTTCCGGTAGATTCATAAATGAAAATGATCAAAGCAAGAAGTCCACCGCCGATGATGACAGTCAACAATAAACCCTTCAAGCGATCGAGGACAAAAGTTTTTTTGGTAGTCCGGTTGAAACCAAATTTCTCTTCCAAGACAAAGATGTGATAAATGTCAAAAGGCAAAGAAAGTATAGTTGACATCAGCCCTATAATTCCAAAGAAGAGAAATGCCATCAGGATAGGATTTTCAGAATAGAGCCTGATAAGATGATCAAGACGCGAAAAACCACCAATCATCAGGATGAAAATCATTGCAATCAACGTAATTGTATCGACAACAAATCCGAATTTTTGTTTATGCTTTTCGTAGGCTTGCGATTTGGCATACTTTTCCTGATTATAAATATGCTCTAATTCTTTCGGTAACCGGTCATTCCAGTATGTAGAATTCAAGTACTCCAGGAACCTTTCGAGAAAATAATCGAAAAACAGGATTACCAGTATGAAATAGAAGAAAATCGTTGCGATTGACATGATATTTTAATAAACCCCGCTCCTCTTTCTCATGAACCACTCTATTGTCAGCAGTGTCACTATGAGAATAAAAACCCAAATGTTTCCAGTGATGTCGCTAAAGCGTTTCTGAAAATAGGAAACCGGTTTTATGTCTTCCCTTTTGCTGATCTTCTTCATCAATCCATCCAGATCTCGCGGAGAAAACAATTCACCGTCGTGAGCTTTGGTGATCCGGTAAAGAAGGTTGAAATCTGCAGTTGTTGACAATTCCTCAAGGTTGAGAGGCGCAATAATGAATTCACCTTTTTTCTGGAAGAAATTCTTTCCGACCTTGACTGATGCCAGATATTTATAGTTTCCGGGAGGGAAATTTCCAGCATTCAGGTAATATCCTTTTTCAGTCTTTCCGAAAATAAAGGGATACGATTTATTTTTTTCATCTGTTATGGAAAGGTTCACATCATTCTGGTTGATGAGTTCATAACTTTCGTTGTAGACTTCAGCTTCCATCTCAACGTTTTCATTTTCCTGGAAAGTATTCTCACATTTCACACGGAAGAAGTTTTGACCGCCTTTCACGGAGAGGTATTGCGCAATCTTATTAATCAGTTCATCGAAGGCCGTATGGTTCCCATTCTGAAAGTAATCAGTCAGACGCCATTTCCAAATATTTTCACCCGCAATAAAGCCTGTTTTCCTGCTTGTAGTCTGCACAAACATCAACAACGGCAAATGGGATTGCACATTCCCCATTTTTTGATAGATCATCACGTATGCCATCGGAGAATGCTGATACAAACCAAACGGACTGATCAACGGAGGAACATTTTTTAGCATATCCCTGATTTCGCTGTTGATTGTGAATAGCGGAAAACTTTCATTCAATGCAGGAAGCGATTCAGAAAAGTTGTTATGATCAGAATTGATAACGAGTCCGGTTTTCAAAGCGTTAAATGCATCCAGGTTCGTTTGCGTACCAAGAACAAAGAGCAATGAAGCCCGTGATTCAAGGAATTTTTTCAGATTTGAATTCCCTGAAGGAAGCTGATACAGTATCACAAGATCAAAACTTTCCGGAGTTTGCGTGAAATCATCCAATGTGCTTTCAGTAATATCAAATTTTGCAGTATTTTCCAGTGCATGCTTAAACGCAGCAATATCCGGATGCGGGGATTGGTTAAGGATGAGGATTTTTTGCTTGGTATCAAAGACCTCGACAAAAAAATCACGGTTGTTGTTTTTAACCGTAGTTTCCTTATTCACCGGGCCGACGATAACATTGTACCTCTGAACTCCTTTTTCCTTAGCTTCCAACAATAAATTTATCCTTTGAAAATCCTTTTCTCCATTGAATTTAAGAAATTTGCTGAAAAGAACCTGGTTCCCTTTTTTTACCTGGAGTTCGGATTTTTCGCCGGCACATTTATCAGCTTCAACAAGGATTTCCACAGGAAATTTATCTCCAACGAAAACGCTCTGGTTATACGTTATTTTCTTCAGGATAATGTCGCGGTGCGATGACGTATCACCCAGTCCGACTGAATAAATCGGAAACCGGAATTTTTGTGTAGCGTAGAACGGGTTGCTTCCGCGATTATAGATACCATCTGTAGCAATTATCAGTGCACCTATATTTCGGTTTGCATACCGTGTATTCACTTCTTCCATGACAGAAGAAATATCAGTGATCTTTTCTGAAAAGTTTGTTTTTAGTTCAGGTGTGACGCGGTTGCCGAAAGAAAGCACGGATACATCATAGTTCTTAACTAAGTTTTCCTGTAGTTTCCTGACTGCGTTGGGATATTCGTTCCGGTAGAAGGAAGAATCTTTTGATAAGACAATCGACAATGAGTTATCTTGTGCAAAGATGATCAGGGGTTTGTCGATGATTTCCGTTTTCTGCTTGATAAGTGGCGACAAGAGCAGGAATGAAATCAGGAAAACAGCAATAAAGCGAAGGAATGACATCAGCCAAAGCTGCCATTGGACAACAATCTGTTTTTTCGTCCTGAAATAGAGGATAAATGCGTAAGTGGCGCCGAGGAGGATACATAAAACAATGAATCCTAAAGGATATTCAGTAACAATTCCCAATTCAGTAATATTTTCTATGTATGCATTCCACCGCAGACGCTGATGACCTGCCCATTTACGTATGAAGAAAGGTCAGAAGCCAGAAAGAGGGCAACATTGGCAACATCTTCCGGTGTTCCGGGTCTTTTCAGCGGAATGTCCTTGATCCAGTTTTGACGTACTTCATCTGATAAGCGGGAAGTCATCTCTGTATCTATAAATCCGGGAGCGATCGCATTGCAACGGATATTCCTTGAACCCAGTTCCTGCGCAACAGATTTTGTGAATCCTATGATTCCTGCCTTGGATGCAGAATAATTAGCCTGGCCAGAGTTTCCTTCAATCCCTACAACCGAACTCATATTTATTATGGAGCCAAACCTGTTTTTGATCATTTCCCTTTGTACGGCTTTGGTAAGATTAAAAACAGATTTAAGGTTAACATTAATCACTATATCCCAATCCGCTTCTGTCATCCTTAGCAATAAGTTATCCCGGGCTATCCCAGCATTATTCACCAGGATATCGATCTTTTGAAAATCCCTGATAATTTCCTGAATAAGTTTCTCACTACTGGTGAAAGAACTGGCATCTGAAGCATATCCTTTGGCTTTAACTCCAAAAGCTTCAATTTCTTTTTCAAGTTTTTTTGAATCATCATTGTAAGCGATATCCGAAAATGCAATATCGGCGCCGTGTAAAGCGAATTTTAGCGCGATACCTTTCCCTATTCCTTTATTCGCACCGGTGATTAAAACGGTTTTTCCTTCGAGAAGCTTCATGTGAAAATAATTTTCGTTTAATCGTCAAAGATAGGTATTTTTCAAAAAAAAGAGGGAACGATTTCGCTCCCTCCTTATACTATTCTGGTTTGAACATTTATTTGACCACAAAAATTTTCTTGAGATTTAAAATTTCATCAACTGACAGCATACAAATATAAGCACCTTCAGGAATTCTTGAAACGTACCATTCAGCGATATATTCACCGGGTTTTAGCTGCTGGTTAACCAAACAAGTGATAACATTACCATGCAGATCGAGAATCTTCAAAGATACTTGTCCTTGGATACTTATACGGTAGGGTATGTGTGTCATATAGGAACAAGGGTTCGGATAGTTCTGAAGGATTTCGTTTTGGGGTGGAATAGTGGATGAAACAGGCCGGATTCCAAGAGGGTTAAAGCCATGAGGGCCAGGTGAAGCGGGAATATAACCATGGCAAACTTCACATTTCCTTAAAGTACCTGAGAATCCTTGTAAAGCAATATTCTGAACATTGTCCCTCTCATTTGAAGTAGGCAGAATAGCATGAGGAGATCCATGGCAGGTGCTGCAAAAAAGTCCTCCATGTCCTTTTGATTGGCGGAAAAGTTTTCCAGGTTCTTCAGCATAGTTAGATCCATGGCATGTGGTTGCTCCGCAGGAAGGTTCCTGTAACCAGGGGTTACGTCCGGCTGCAATAGAGCTTCCAACATTGGAAACAGAACCATGAGAATCCTGGCAAATCATCCCACCGGTATGCATTATGTCGCGGAAACACTGTGTATTAGGTCCCGGGTGACATTTGTAACAATCATTTGTTTCTCCACCATGAGCTTGATGGATGGCTTGTGAAAACGGAGGAATGCCTGCATGATTTGGCATTCCCAAAGCATTATCTCCATGGCAATTAGCACATAAAATTGGCTTGTTGGCAATATCAAATCCCGAAACTGATGCATGGGAATTAAGAATATCCATCTCACTCGAATGACACCCTGAGCTAACACAATTAATCTCATTCGAAACCGGAATGACACTCTGTGTTGTGGCTAATACAACTGATCCGGCGCCAAGAGCTTTGATCAGTGTCAATTGATAAGGATCCGGTGTTGTCAGATTGGCATCTGTTAATGGCGTAAATGGAATTCCTTGTGCATGAAAATAGTTATTGGAATCTGACATAGTTCCTGTAAGTCCGAGACCGGTCAATCCAATATTTGGTTGCAATGTCACACCAAAAATGTGTTGTGCATAAACCCAAAAATTCGTTTTATCAGTATTTGTGGTACTTCCTGAATAAGTGTTCCCGGGTATTTCGTACGTCACAGTTACACCGCTTGAAGGTCCCATCACTTCAGGCATTGTGGTAGGAGTTCCTTGAAGGATTACATGAGCGCTTTGATTGTTGTATGGTGGTAAAATGCACATATTTGAAAAATCCTGGTTAGCACAATGCATTCCCAGGTCATTCCATGCAATCACAATGTATGTTCCATCTTTGGGTGCAAAGATATTTTTGGCAGGAATTAAGGCCATAAAAAGGATTGGAGCAATAATTCCAATAATAATAATTGTAAATATTTTTTTCATGGGGCTAAAATTAAGTGATACTGTTATTGCAGCAAAGCTATACTTGATCGATAAAAATCGATTATAAATATATCCAAATATACAACATATTCTGCAGTTATGATTGCTTATTCTGAAAGTGGCAATTTCTTAATCTCAGAACAAGGAGTATCGGTTATCTCCTGCTGAAGGCAGGATCTATGAAGTTTGGAATAATCTGTTTAGATCCATTTCACAATATTGAAATCCTGGCGGTGCGGAAGGAACTCATTTTTCGGGAAGAGTCTGAAGACATAATCATACACTCCGGCCTGATCAAATGGGATATCACAAGAGAATGTGACGATATTTTTTTCTGATTTTTCGAGTTTCATTTCCTGCACTACTTCCGGATCATTCACTTCATCGTTCACCTTTTTCCCGAAAAGGACTTCAATACCGATATCATTTGGTAATAAATCGTTAATGTTCAGAACGATCTGAGCCCTGAAGGATTCACCAAATACCAACGGTCGCTGAGTGGAATCAGGAACTCTTAAAGAAACAACCTGTAATAGGTCCCAGTTCTTTAACACATTCCGTTTCCATGAAGATATATGGCGGGCCATTTCATAATTGTCAGCAGCCATCTTTCTGGTACGTTCAAACAATTTACTGTAAAAAAGTCTGATATAATCGTCCAGTTGCCTTTTCATAGTATAATGCGGAGCGATCTCTGAGATCGTATTTTTAATGTAAGAAACCCATTTTGTGGGAATTTTTTTCCCGTCAGCATCATAGAAGGTAGGAATAATTTCCTCTTCCAGCAGTGTATATATAGTTTCTGCATCCAGTTCATCCTGAAATTGCTGGTTATCGTAGGTGGCTTCAGCTTTTAATGCCCATCCTGCATTTTGGCGATATCCTTCGTTCCACCAGCCATCCAGGACACTAAAATTTACGACTCCATTCATAACGGCTTTTTCACCGCTTGTACCGGAAGCTTCCAATAGTCTTGTCGGGGTGTTCAGCCAGATATCAACGCCACTTACAAGATGCTGGGCAAGTTCAATATCATAATTTTCGACAAACAGTATCTTACCGAGAAATTCCGTTTGCTTGGAGATCTCGTAAATTTGTTTGATGAGGTCTTGTCCTGCTTTGTCTTTGGGATGTGCTTTCCCAGCAAAGATGAACCGAACAGGTTTTGTTTTATTGTTCAGTATCCTGGCTAAACGGTCGAGGTTATTAAGCAAAATATGTGCACGCTTATAAGTGGCAAACCGTCGTGCAAATCCGATTGTAAGTGCGTCAACCTTAACAGCTTCCCGGATTTTAAAGATCAGGTTGGGGTTTTCGTTTCTGCGTGTCATTTCACCATAGACGCGCTCGATGAGGTAAGCCATCAATTGCTTTTTCATTTTCAGGCGCGTCTTCCAGATGATCTCATCATCCACTTTATGAATACGTTTCCAGTATTCTTCATTCGACTGGTCTGCGTAGAAATCCTCTCCAAATTCTTTGGTATAAAGATCCTGCCAAGGTAATGCGGCCCAGGTTGGATAATGAACGCCGTTGGTCACATATCCGATATGAAGTTCCTGTGGGTAATATCCAGGATACAACGGAGCGAACATTTCCCTTGTCACTTTGCAATGGATCTGGCTGACTGCATTAATTTCCTGGGAAAGATTCGCTGCCAGAATGCTCATGGAGAAGTGTTCATCCGGGTGGTCAGTCATTTTCCCAAGGCTGATGAACTGTTCCCATTTAATATTGAGACGTTCGGGATAATTTCCAAGGTATCTGCGGAGAAGATCTTCGGAGAATGTATCATGGCCTGCGGGAACAGGAGTATGTGTAGTAAACAAAGTAGATGCGCGAACCACTTCCTGTGCTTGGAAAAATGTCAATTTTTCATCCTGAATAATCTTCCTCAGCCGCTCAATACCAATGAATGCAGAATGCCCTTCATTGCTGTGGTAAATTGTCGGAGTTAAACCTAAAATTTCCAATAAGCGAATACCACCGATCCCTAAAAGAATTTCCTGTCGAAGGCGGTTTTCCGAATCGCCACCGTACAACTGGTGGGTTATAACACGATCGGCTTCAACATTTTCCTCAATATCCGTATCCAGCAAGTACAAAGGCACTCTTCCCACATCAAGTCGCCATATTTTGGCATACATTGTGCGACCAGGTAATGCGAAAGTTACTTTCATCCAGTTATTTTGTTCGTCCCTTACCGGAAGCAATGGAAGATGTGTGAACTTCTGCGGTTTATATGCTGCTATCTGATCTCCGGAAATAGAAATTCGCTGCTGAAAATAACCATACCGGTATAATAATCCTACTCCTACAATATTAAAATTGGAATCGCTGGCTTGTTTCAGGTAATCTCCTGCAAGCAACCCCAAACCTCCGGAAAAAATCTTCACGGTATCGTGCAGGCCGAACTCCATGCTAAAATAAGCCACCATTCCTTCACTCCTTTCGGGAGTTTTTGACATATATTCGTCAAATTTGTCTGTTACGGCTTTCAGCTTTAAAAGAAAGGATTCATTCTGGCTGAGTTCCTGTAATTCCTGAAAATTCAATGATTCGATCAGTGGTATTGGGTTGTATTTGTAATACTCCCATCGTTCCTTGTTAATAATCGCAAACAGTTCTGCCCCTTGCCTGTTCCATGTCCACCATAAATTTTGAGAAAGCCGGATAAGTCCTTCCAGCGATTTTGGAATATTTTGTTGAACAAGGACTTTCTTCCATTCTGGTTTGGTTTCAATGAAAGGTTTAATAATGATTGTTTGCATTTGCGGCTGCTTTCCTTTAAAGAGATCAGATCGCAAATAAACTTTTTCAAGCGCAACTGAATATGCATCCTGGTAACAGGAAATCATGCGTGACCATAAGGCAGATTGGGAAACTTCATGCGCATTGGCGCGGATCTTAGAAATTTCCTTATCCGATTTACTACTGATTGCCTGAACTGTTCTCACAATTTCATCGACAACAAAAGTGTCGTTATCATCTCCTCTCGGGATAACGGTGACGCACTCTTTAATGGTAGGAAACAGTTCCTTGACCCATTGCCCAAAGCCTGCCAATGAAGTAGTGATTGTAGGAATATGAAAAGCAATACTTTCTAATGGTGTGTATCCCCAGGGTTCATAATACGAAGGAAATATTGATCCATCGAAACCTGTCAGCAGATAGTAATAATCAAGGTTGAAAATGCCATCGGTTCCATTCAGGTACGCAGGTACAAAGATGACTTTAACGTTATCTTCCGGGCGGTTGTGTAAGTCGTTTTGTTTTATTCTCTTAATGATGGCATCGTTCTCAGGCTCATATAAAGCATGGGTAAGAAAATCATCAGTAACCGGATTGCTGAAATCTTTTTTCTCCATTCTTTCGAGAAGTTCATTTCTCGGACCAAATTGGTAAGCCGGGATTGTAATAAAAGCAATGATTTCCCTTTGCAGTTTTGGTTGTTTGTTAAGCATTCCAAGGACGTCAATAAACAGATCGATGCCTTTATTTTTAAATTCGTAGCGCCCACTGTTAATGATCAGGATGCTGTTCGCTGAAAGCTGCTGATTCAGCAAGCTCTCCGCCACTTCAAACAATTTAACGCGTGCTTTGGCCCGGGTCTCAAAGTAATCATTACCTGATGGAACAAATGCATCGTCAAATCCATTGGGGGTAATCACATCAACTTCTTTTCCAAGAAATTGACGGCACTCATTGTTAGTGATTTGGCTGACGGTTGTAAAACTATCTACTTCCTGAGCCGAAAGTTTTTCAAGCGATTGTTTAGAGATAAGACCAAATTGCTTCGTAATTCCGTCTACATCGAACCGGTCGAGGTCACGGTAGAGCGGGAGACCGTTTCCGGCAATTGACCGGCCAACGACGGTGGCATGTGTAGTAAACACAGTTCCCACCTGCGGAGTTTTATTTTTCAGATACAGAATTCCTGCACCTGTCATCCATTCATGGAACTGGGCAACAATTTTGTCGTGGTAAGAAAGATTATAGCTATAAAAACTCTCAATGATCTTTCCTGCAGCGTACCCAAACAAAGCAGGCTCGATGTAGTCCCAACCTCCTGAAAGAGAATCCAACTCATAAGTTTCCCATAGCCAGGAAAATATTTTATCCTTAAGCGAAAAAAACGGAGTAAAATCGACAAGAACAACAACAGGACGGGCCGGAATATTCCAGCGGCCAACCTTTATCTTGAGGCCTTCGCTCTCGGCTTTTTCTCTCCAGCCGGTTAGAAGGAATTTATCCTCAAGAAAATCCGGGTTCTGGTGTGTTTCTTTCCAGACATCGGGTCCGATTAGTATGTAATTATCTTGAAAATCATTGACGAGGGACAGCGCTTTTGTAGAAATAACAGTGTAGATACCGCCAACCTTATTGCATACTTCCCAGCTTGTTTCAAATAAATAATCAGGTATCATAAATACAACTTATTTTATTTCAATGATTTATTTTGCATGTTTTCTTAGTTGTTTTGCGATAATTTCTCTTGATTTCATAATTTCTGAGGCACTCAGCTTTTTCAGCTGTTCCAATATTTCCAGGTAAGTTTTCAAGGCTCTTTTCCCGAGATTTTTCTCGACCTTTTCTTTAATTCCCTTATCTGCACCTTTCATGGCGGTGCTGACAGTCTCAATGTCAATGTCCTTAATGATTTTCTTTATCATTCGATCCGAAAGCCCAATGATATCTTCAAAATTCATGGGTTTGAATTCCTTTTCCCTGGTTATTATTGTTCCTTTATGTTTTTGATTCTCCGCTTCTTCCTGCACTTTTCTGGCTTTTGTTTTGTCTTTTGAAAGGGCTTGACTGGTTTTCACATTCTCCAGTATTTTCAATTTTCGTATAGCAGTATTTGGTTTTGCCAGCTTCTTCTTTGATAGTTGCTCAGGAGTACCTTCTTTCATTTTTATTGTATTGATTGAAAAGGTTCTTGAATTAGCCTGTTCAACCCTGATCATAAAATCAGAAAGTACATTCATGTAATTGATGAATGCCTCATAAGGAGAAGGATACGGATTGAAATACTTATGAACAGCTCCATCCGAGAACCATTTTGTGCACATATAATAAAAATGATCCGAAGTTTGTATGTATTGCCAGTCTTTCTGAATATTTTTATCCTTACATTTCTGTACACTATCGGCCAGGGCATATAATTTGGAGAATGCCTCATCCTGTAATTCATTTCCAAGCCATGAAGTAAGATCTCTTTCCTCATCTGCCCAGGAGATTGGATAAGGAACATGGATAAGAGCCACTGGTTGCAGCTTATGTGTCAATTCAGAAGGTGTATTAAAAGTGAAATTGGATTTTGAAAAGACGGTTTTCGGAAGTGCCTTAAAAAAATCAAAGATCCCGGTTTCTTTCCAGAGCCGTTCTCCGATTGTTTCATAATCAATAAAAATATTCACCACTTCCTCGCGGGCATCGATTCCATTGAGCCAACCGGTAAACTTTTCAGCTGTAATGGGCCATTCGGACCATTCTCTGGCCAAAAACCGAAATGCAATGTCATCACTGAGTCGGAAATTTCTCAATAAAAGTTTCAGCTTGGGGTTCGTTGAGCTGCAATACATATAATTCGGACTCTTCCATCCGAGAATATGTTTTGCACCCTCGGTCATCATAGTAGTGAATCCCATTTCTGAAACCATTTCCCCTATTTTATTCGAGTATATAAGTTCGGAATTTCGGAAAGTGGTTGGTTTCTGACCAAAGAGATGCTCAATCATTTTTCCATGTTGATCTACCTGACGAATGAACTCATCACGATTACCGAGTGATGCGAGGGAATGGCTATAAGTTTCAGCCAGAAATTCTACGCAACCTGTATCAGCCAACTTGCGGAAGCTATGAATCACTTCCGGGGCATGATTCGACAACTGTTCGAGTGCGGTTCCGGAAATAGAAAAACTCAGTTTAAATGCACTTCCGAATTCCCGAATCAATTCGAGCATCATTTTATTGGCAGGTATATAACATTTATCTGCCACACGGCGAACGATTTGACGATTCTGGTAGTCATCGTAATACTGATGATCATCACCGATGTTGAAAAACCGATACGTTCTTAACCGGAATGGCTGATGAACCTGGAAATACAAGCAGATTGATCTCATAGGTTGGTTGTTTCTTGCTCCTTATTCAGTCATTCTAAAATTTAAAATAAAAGACTTAGATGAACAAATATTATTGAGCAATAGTGAATTAATATCATTTAACTATTTGTCGATTTGTGATAAACGTCAAGCACTTTGAGTGCTGCATTATCCCATTTAAGGTTATCTACTTCCTCTTTCCCATACCGGATAAACATTTTGTTCAAACCTTGGTAATGCAATAATCCGTAAATTGCATCAGCCAAAGCATCGATATCCCAGAAATCGACCTTCAGTGCGTGCTTCAAAATTTCTGCGACCCCTGATTGTTTTGAAATAACCACAGGCACATTTGACCGCATGGCTTCCAGTGGTGAAATCCCAAATGGCTCGGAGACAGAAGGCATGACATACACATCACTCATTGCAAACATTTTATCTACATCCATTCCTGCCAGAAATCCTGTAAAATGGAATTTTGTCCCGATATGCAACTGCGCTACACGCCGGATCATCCGGTTCAACAAGTCGCCAGAACCTGCCATAACAAATCGTACATTCGGATCTTTCTTCAGCACCTTATTGGCTGCTTCTATAAAATAATCCGGACCTTTCTGGAAAGTCACGCGGCCAAGAAAAGTAACAACCTTTTCTTTCACATGCTTCTTCACACCCTCCAATTCTGGCCTGTCCACTGGTTCAACGGCATTATGCACCGTAATTACTTTTTCGGGTTCAATTCCGTAACGATCAATAACGATCTGGCGGGTCAGGTTACTGACGGTAATCACCAGGTCGGCTTCCATCATACCCATTCGTTCAAGATCATAGACATTGGGATTCACATTTTCGCCGGAGCGATCATATTCTGTAGCATGAACATGCACTACTAATGGTTTCCCGCTGATCCGTTTGGCAGCAATGCCTGCAGGGTAAGTCAGCCAATCATGGGCATGAATCACATCGTAATCATTATCTTTCGCAATGGCGGATGCTACGAGTGCATACCTGGAAACTTCCTCCATCAGGTCATGTCCGTACTTTCCTGAGAATGAATAACGATCTGAGAAGACTGATTGAGTTTGGGATGACTTCCTGAGAATGTCCTCAATCATTACCTTTTCAAATTCCTCAGGTCCAACATAAGGAATCAGGTTAGATCCGATTTCCATGAATTTGATTCTTGACCAATGTTCCTGGTTCTCAAGTTTAGAAAAATCGATGACAACGTCACTTGCATTAAGCAAGCGGAAGCCTTCTTTCGATTCATCCCCGTAAGCCTTTGGTACGACAAAGATTACATCCACGCCGTGCTTGATCAGTCCTTTAATAAGACCAAAACAAGCGGTACCCAGTCCACCGGTTATATGTGGGGGAAACTCCCAACCAAACATTAAAACTCGCATGATCTGATTAATTTACTTTTTACTTTTTTTCTTAGTAGAACTTTTGCCTGTCACTTCCTCATATTTTTTAATCAACCAGCTTATTCTGAGCAGTTCTGCTACACTCCAGGCCTGGGAGGTAGCTCCTCTGGCCTTATGCGGAGGATCCCCATCAAAAATCTCAGGAATAGTCCCAATTCCATGTTCAGTCATTTCTGTTTCAAATCCTTTATAAAGGGATTTAATAAATGGCATTCCGCTTTTCTCCCTTAATTTCAAATATGCCTCAACAAAATGCCCCAGCAACCATGGCCAGACCGTTCCCTGGTGATAAGCCAGATCGCGTTCAACCTGATTTCCACAATAAACGCTTTTGTAAGCAGGGTTCATCGGGGAAAGAGAACGCAACCCCCGTGTAGTTAATAATTCTTTCCTCACCCTGTTCACCACGCTGTTGCGAATTTCCTCGTCAACCGGGCTATAGGGAAGAGATGCAGCGAAGATCATATTGGGACGAACCGACCAGTCTTTATAATTTCCGTTGACATAATCTGCAAGATAGCCTTTATCCGGGTTCCAGAAGGTGTCTACGAATGAATCAGGAATCATTTCAGCAATACCCGACCATTGGTCAACAAAAGTGTTGTCTTGCGCGATTTTCGCCACCTCCAGGCTGAACATGACCGCATTGTACCAGAGTGCATTGATCTCTACAGGCATCCCGATTCTCGGTGTTACGGGTTTTCCCTGAACAACGGCATCCATCCATGTCAGCGCTTTCCCGGGTTCACCTGCATAAATCAATCCATTTTCCGTCATGTGGATGTTGAATTGAGTGCCTTCCCGGTATCCTTCAAGGATCAACTTCATTTTTTTTCCATATTCCTTCCAAATGGTTTGCTTTTTATCAGCAAATTCGGCATATTGCTGCAATGTCCAGAAAAACCAGAGCGGTGCATCCACGGCGTTGTAAGAAGAGTTATTTCCGCAACCTAAATTGGGGAATAAAGGACCGTTCAGTTCTGAGATCATCGTGTCGATTACTTCCTTGCATGTTTTGAAATCCCCAATTGTCAAGGTCAACCCAGGCAACGCAATGAAAGTATCCCTACCCCATCTGCCAAACCAGGGAAATCCGGCAATGACTTCAGTCTTTTCCGCTTTCTTAACAATAAATTGCTGTGCTGAGTTGATGAGGCAATTTTCAAAATTATTCCGTGGAATACGTTTCCCAATCTCAGCTTTGTAGGCTGTAGTAATTGCAGTTGGGACAATCTCTTTAGTTCCTGCAACGAAATAGATACTGTCGCCTTTGGCAATATCAAATTCAAAGAAACCAGGAACATACAGATCTTCCTGGTATTCGTATCCCCTCAGCATCTCTTCCTGGTATTCGATATTGTAGAACCATTCCGGGACATGTGTGTATTCAGCACTTTTGGAAAGCTGCATGAAGAGTTCTGTGTATCCGTGATACATCCGGATCTTGATGCCATTTGGAACAGTTTCATATTTCTTATCAGCAAAAATATTTTCCTTGCTTAGCTTATGAACATTACGGAAAGCCAAAAATGGTCTTAACCTGAGGCGTGTAGGCGAATGAGCTTCTTCAAGCGTATATTTAATGATCATCCGGTCTTCACGCGAAGTAAAGATCATCTCTTTCGAAAGAATCACTCCGCCTACCCGATAGGAAAGTTTTGGAATGGGTTCGGTTGTGAATTCCCTGAGATATTTATGTCCTTTAGGGTTATAAATTCCTCCCGGATATTTGTGAATTCCCAAGTTAAACTCCGCTTCCCGCTGAATGATTGTTTCATCCAAACTCGATAACAATACATGATTTTCGCAGTCAATACCAGGTTGTGGAGTAACCAGCATGCCGTGGTATTTTCTTGTATTGCAATTGATAATGGTGGAACTGGCATACGAACCAGCTCTGTTCGAACGCAGTAATTCACGTGCGAGGCAGTATTCCAGGTTAACAAGTTGGGAATTATCAAACTGAATATAACTCATGTTTGGTTCGTTTTACTGACGATTTCAAATGTAATCCGATTTATCGGAATCGCAAAATTACAATATTGTCAACATTTTTCGTTATTAACTTTTACAGAACATTGTTTATTTTTGCAAAGTCATTCAAAGTTCAATGATAAAACAAACAGGTAAATACGGCATTTTATTGCTCATTGCGGTTCTTGTTCTGGGGATTAACTCCTGTAAAAAGAAGGACAAGATCGACACCAGCCCATCCATTCATCTAAGATTTTCAACAGATACCGTTTTCTTTGATACGGTATTCACAACCATTGGTTCAGTTACGCAGAAACTGATGGTATACAATGACAATCCCAATAAAGTCCTGGTTTCTTCTATCAGGATGGGAAGTGCCGGTAGTTCCAATTTCAGGATCAACATTGACGGTGTTTCAGCGACTTCTGCGACAGATATTGAAATTCCTGCTAAGGATAGCATTTATATTTTTGTCCGTGTTACAGTAGATCCGCGCAATCAGAATAACCCAATGATTATTGCAGACTCATTACTTTTTTCTATGAACGGGAATTTTCAGAATGTGAAACTTGTTGCATGGGGATGGGATGCTCATTTTTACAGGAATAAGGAATTACAAGGGAATGTCACATTTGATAGCCTGAAACCCCATGTGGTTTTTGGCTACCTGCGGGTGGATACAGCCGCCAATCTTACCATTCTGGCAGGATGTAAAATCTATTTTCATAAGGACGCCTACCTTGCTGCCTCTTTTCAGTCGACATTAAAAGTGGAAGGAACCCTCGAGCACCCGGTTCGTTTTCAGGGTGACAGGCTGGATCCATACTATCGTGATCTTCCAGGCCAGTGGGATGGGATTTTTTTTGAGAAAGGAAGCAAAGAAAATGAGATTAATTATGCCATCATAAAGAATGGAAATACAGGAATCCAGGTTGATTCTGCCAGTACTTCTTCACTTCCAATGCTTAAACTGGAAAATACGATCATTCAGAATGTGACTGGTCCCGGGTTGTATGCTTACGCAAGCAGTATCAAATCCATAAACCTCGTTGTTGGTAACTGTGGCAGTTCGGCGGTAGCATTGGTTTTTGGAGGAAGCTATGAATTCTTCCACCTCACAATCGGGAATTACTGGTCAAGTTCCGTTCGGTTAGATTCATCGCTTTATTTGAGTAATTATACGTATGATAACCTGGGTGTCAAACGCAGTAATGCGTTGACAAAAGCTTATTTCGGGAATATCATTTTGTACGGCAACCAGGACAATGAACTTGGATTTGACATCGAACCGTCTGCAGAATTCAGTTTTACATTTGATCATTGCTTGTTGAAGACCAGGAAAAAAATCAGCGATCCTACTCATTTTACGCAATGCATCGTCAACCAGGACCCGCTTTTTATCAATCCGTTGCTCTACGATTACAGGATCGATAGCCTCTCGCCTGCCAGAAGACAAGGAATACTGATTGTTGGTGCTGAGTTCGACATCAGAGAAGTTTACCGTGGTGCAGTTCCGGACCTCGGAGCGTATCAATATTTCAAGTGAACAGTGAACACTGTTTTTACTTCTTCATCACTTCTAACATCTTTTTCCCGATATCTGCAGGAGAGTCGACAACATGTATGCCGCATTCCCTTAAAATCGCTTTCTTGGCTTCAGCGGTATCTGATTTTCCGCCAATGATTGCGCCGGCATGTCCCATAGTTCGTCCTTTTGGTGCTGTTGCTCCTGCAATAAAACTTACTACTGGTTTGGTCCCGAATTGCTTGATCCAATAACCGGCTTCAGTTTCCATATTTCCTCCGATCTCTCCTATCATCACGATTCCTTCCGTGTCAGGATCTTCCATAAATAGCTGAATCGCTTCCAGGGCATTCGTTCCGGGAATCGGATCACCGCCAATGCCAATTCCGGTAGATTGGCCCAACCCGACTTTTGTGATCTGGTCAACTGCCTCGTAAGCAAGTGTTCCTGAGCGGGATACAACACCGATAGTTCCCGGAGTATGAATAAATCCGGGCATGATACCGATTTTAGTGGATGGCGGAGTGATGATACCCGGGCAATTTGGCCCGATAAGTCTTACATTCCTGGCCTTAACATAATCTTTCACAGAAACCATATCCCGGATCGGGATGCCTTCGGTAATGCAAACAATCACACTGATGCCTGAATCAGCAGCCTCCATAATGGCATCAGCAGCAAATGGCGGCGGGACAAAGATGACCGATACATCGGCACCGGTTGCTTTCACTGCTTCTGAAACAGTATTGAAGATCGGCCTGTCAAGATGCATTTGACCTCCTTTCCCGGGAGTGACGCCACCCACAATATTTGTGCCATATTCAATCATTTGTGATGTATGAAAAGTGCCTTCGCTGCCAGTGAAGCCCTGGACAATGACCTTTGAATTCTTATTGACGAGAATACTCATGTCTAATTATGAATTATGCCTCACCCCTTCGGGGGTGACTAAAAAGTAAAAAAACAAAATGTCACGCAGAGTTTCGCAAAGTTTTACGCTAAGTTACGCAGAGTTAAAATTCATATAATCAATATTCTGCGAAACTCTGCGATTCATCAGCGAGCCTCTGCGAGAAAATAA
>CAIWTA010000176.1 GCA_903915465.1 uncultured Bacteroidales bacterium
CTTCGACGTCTTCGGTTCCGGCGAAGCCGGAAATCTCACGAAGTGAGATAGATGAAGTCGCAGCTGCGTTGTGGCGACGAGGCCGCCCGGCCTGAGGGCAATAATAGATAGAAAAATATTGAAATTTTTAAACAGTCTCTTAACCAGAGGAAATAAGTTATTGATTCGGTTTCAAAAAGCTACTGATTCTTAGATGCAGAACGGCACAACCGGAATCCGACATAACCATACCTGAAACCTGGATTTCCACTCTCACGATCCGTCACACGTAAACCTGAATGATCGAAGAACCAGCTTCCGCCACGAATTACACGGGAAGTACCCACTTCAGGACCTGTAGGGTCTACAGAATGATTTACCTGGTAATAGTCAGGAGAATACCAATCTGAGCACCATTCAAAAACATTGCCGCTCATATCAAAAATATCGAGTTCGTTTGGCCTCTTCATACCTACCGGGTGAGTCATATTACCAGAATTCCCATCTTTCCATGCCACTTTTTCGACTGAATTGCTTCCGCTGAATTTAAATTTTCTGGATAAATGGCCACCCTTTGCCGCATACTCCCATTCAGCTTCCGTTGGGAGCCTGTAGTTCAACTGCATTTTTTGATTCAGTTTCTCAATAAATTCCACTACATTGTACCAGTTAACCCTCTCAACCGGGCAATTGCCGCAACCTTCGAAATATCGTTTATTAGTATCCTGGTCCATAATCCATTTCCACTGTGCCTGGGTAACTTCAAATTTCCCAATATAAAAATCGTTCAAAAAAACTTCATGAACCGGCCGCTCATCTTCACCGCCCAGGTTTGAACCCATCAAGAATTTTCCTCCCCTGACAAAAACCATTTCAGGAGATAATTGCGACAGTCCGGAAATAATGAAAGTCAGCAAAAGGACAAGAATGATGCCTGATCTTTGCACTGAATTATTGATTACATCCAATTGATGATACCAAAAATAGGAATGATTATCGAAAGGCGGAAACTAATTCTGCGAATGTGCTGATATTTAGGAAATTCAGAAAAAAAGGAGCATAATTATGGATTTCTCCGCCGGATCAATATTCGTCCTCGTGGAAGAAAAAATCATCTTTGGTGGGATAATCTGGCCAGATATCTTCTATTCTTTCGTAGGTTTCGCCTTCATCTTCGATCTCTCGCAAATTTTCAACGACTTCCTGAGGCGCCCCGGAACGGAGAGCCCAGTCAATGAGCTCGTCCTTGGTAGCGGGCCATGGAGCATCTTCCAATTTTGAAGCTAATTCTAGGGTCCAATACATGTGTCAGTAGTTTTGAAAATGTTTGCAAAAGTATAAAAATAATAATCAAAATATCAAATGATTTTTTTTAAATTTCAAGGAATCCATGAAGTTTCTTTGGCACCCAAGTCTTTAGCTATTTTCCTGGCGAGGACAAATAAGTAATCAGACAACCTGTTAAGATATTTTATTATTATGTCATTCTCCAGCCTGTTTATTGAGAACCTGATCAAGGTGCGCTCTGCCCTGCGGCATACGGTTCGCGCGATATGGCAGTAGGAAACTGTTGTATTTCCTCCGGGAAGAATGAAATGAATCAATTCCGGCAATGCCTGATTCATCTCATCGATCTCTGTTTCTAATTGCGAAATATTTCCTTCCTTAAATTCCGGGAGGTTGTTGTGCGGATGTTCCTGGTCGGCTGCCACCCATGCTTCTGCAACAAATAGGGTTTTTTGGATATTTTGCAAAACAAGCTTGTAGTGTGCATCAATATCCTGGTCACCGATAAGCCCGATATAGGAGTTCAACTCGTCAATGGTACCATATGCCTCCACCTGCCCGTGACTTTTCATGACACGTGTTCCTCCCAGCAGGGAAGTCTCCCCCAAATCGCCGGTCTTGGTATAAATTTTCCGTTCGGAACCCATCAGTAAATTTTAAGAAATCATTTTCTTATTTTCTGGATACAAATCAACTTAGACGATTTACGATTGTACGAGTTACGAGTTACGA
>CAIWTA010000177.1 GCA_903915465.1 uncultured Bacteroidales bacterium
AATGCACAGAGAGCCACAGAGAGAATTTTTATGAATAAATCAGGTTAGAGACTGTTTAAAAATTTCATTACGACAATTTCAATTCTTAATAAAATTATTTTCCTTTTAAAATCCTTGATAATTCAATCGATAAGCTATGGAAAAGACAATGATCAAAAAGAATAACAGCTGCGTTGTGGCAACGAGGCCGCGCGGCCTGAGGACTATAATAGATAGAAAAATATTGATAATTTTAAACAGACTCTTACAATAAGCCTGCATGGAATGAAACGACTTTTTTACAACATCCTGTTATTTTTATTGCCCCTGATTCTCCTCATCTACTTCATTCCCATTGAAAGAAGACAAAGGTTTGTTCAGTTAAAGGATGATTGTTCCTGCCAGGGAATTTGGATTTTCGACCGTTTGCATAATAATGACAATCCTGCGGATGTTATATTTTTCGGCTCATCACATACGATCAACGGAATTATGGATGAATCGATCGAAAAGCAGTTGAATGAGCCTTTGGTGCATGTTGCCAATCTTGGTTATTGCCGCTACGGGGTGAATTTCTATTATGTTTTAATGAAGGAGATCCTTCGGTCGAAGAAGCCAAAAATGCTTTTCCTTGAGGTGCGGGAGGATGAGAACCGTTACAGTCATCCTGTTTTCCCATATATTGCTGATGCAGATGACGTCTTCCTGGCAACGCCGTTTTTTAACCGCGACCTGGTTAGAGACTATTTTGACTCCTTTCTGTACCGTCTGAAATTATTAAAAGCACAATACTTTAAAAAGGATTCATTGATACCTTTCAGGACAAATGATTTCGGGTTTATGGGATCGAAGGATACATCCTCAAAAACCTTTCTGGAAAAGGTTATGCTGGAACACCGAAAACCGAAAGCACAACTTACTTCTTTTGAAAGATACTTTTACATGACTTACCCTCGTATTTATCTGAAAAATCTGGCGGAATTATGTATAAAAAACAAGATACGGTTAAGTTTCCTTTATATTCCAGAGTATGGTTCACAGGTGAAGGAGCCATTAGAAATGATTACCTACCGGAAATATGGTGATGTTCTGATCCCACCGAATGAAATCTTCGAAGATCCTGACAATTGGTTTGACGAAAGTCACCTGAACCATGCAGGAGCAGGAAAACTGTCAGCATGGGTGGCCGGGGAGATCAGGAAGAAGATGGCTGAAATTCAGCGTGAACAGTGATTTGAGAATGGCAAAATTTTACCCTCTTGCCATTTTACCCTTTTGAATTTGTTTTAATCCTCTATGGCTTTGACGCCAGGAAGTTCTTTTCCTTCGATAAATTCAAGCATGGCACCACCGCCGGTTGAAACATAGCTGACTTTATCTTCCAACCTGTATTTGTGGATCGCTGCTACAGAATCGCCGCCCCCGATCAATGAATAAGCTCCGTTTTCGGTAGCTTTGGCAACGGATTCCGCAATTATTCTTGTTCCGTCTTCGAATTTTTTCATCTCGAACACACCCATCGGACCGTTCCACAAAATGGTAGCAGATTTCTGAATGACATGGTCAAACTTCTGGCAACTTGCCGGCCCGATGTCCAATCCCATCCAAGGATCAGGAATATCGTAGGCATTACAGGTTTTAAAATTGGCATCATTGGAAAATGCATCTGCAATGATTGCATCAGAAGGCAGGTAAAGGTTAACGCCCATGATTTTTGCGCCTTCCACAGTGTTTTTTGCCAGTTCCAACAGGTCCTCTTCTACAAGCGAAGCACCCACTTCACCACCCATCGCTTTGATAAAGGTGAACATCATTCCTCCACCGATGATCAGGTTATCGACTTTATCCATCAGGTGATTGATGATCTCAATTTTCCCTGAAACTTTGGCGCCGCCAAGGATAGCAGTAAAAGGATGCTTTGCTTCTGTCAATACCTTCTTAAGCTGGGCAACTTCTTCTGCCATCACATATCCGAAGTATTTAGCGTTAGGAAAAAACTTCGCAATGACTGCCGTTGAAGCATGCGCCCGATGTGCAGTTCCAAAAGCATCGTTTACGTAAATATCCCCAAGTGCTGCAAGTTTCTTGGCAAATTCAGGATCTCCTTTTTCCTCCTCTTTGTAAAAACGAAGGTTCTCGAGTAGCAGCACTTCGCCGGGCTTAAGCCCGGCAGCCATCTCCACAGCAGCCTTGCCAATACAGTCGTCGGCAAATTTAACAGGAAGGTTCAGCTTCCCCGACAGATAAGAGACCAGATGCTTAAGGGAGAATTTCTCTTCCGAACCGCCCTTGGGACGGCCGAGATGAGACATCAGCACAACGGAACCTCCGTCGGTGATGATTTTCCGGATAGTTGGCAAGGTTGCATCTATCCGGTTTGTATCAGTGATCTGATAATGATCATCCAAAGGAACATTATAGTCTACCCGAATCAGGGCTTTTTTATCCTTAAAATTAAAGTTATCAATGGTTTGCATCGTCAAATAGGGTTGGTTTCAAAAACAAAATTAAAGTTTTTTGAAAGGAAAGCAATAACTATTTTCTAAATTTACCCTTCAATTAAAATGGCTGATTCATTATTGAGCCCACTCCGAAAAGTATTATATTTTGGACTAAAGTCCAGTAACGTATTGGTTATCAACAAGGGACTGACTAAAAAGTTGTTTTTATTTTCTCGCAGAGGCTCGCTGATGAATCGCAGAGTTTCGCAGAATATTGATTATATGAATTTTAACTCTGCGTAACTTAGCGTAAAACTTTGCGAAACTCTGCGTGACATTTTGTTTTTTTACTTTTTAGTCACCCCC
>CAIWTA010000178.1 GCA_903915465.1 uncultured Bacteroidales bacterium
CCAATTAGTTATATAGTAGGCTCGCTGATGAATCGCAGAGTTTCGCAGAATATTGATTATATGAATTTTAACTCTGCGTAACTTAGCGTAAAACTTTGCGAAACTCTGCGTGACATTTTGTTTTTTTACTTTTTAGTCACCCCCTAGAGGCATCACCCGTTGGGGCATCACAGGTGATGTCCCAACAACCGGGTTTGATAAAACCAAAATACCGTGAACATGATTTGGCATAATAACGAATTCATCGATGGTCACATTTTTGAAATGATCCGGGATTTCATACCAATATATTTGGGCTGTTCTTCCTATCAATGATAAATTCATCTTCTTGTTAATGATTATTCCAAAGAACGATTCTCTGTTTTTTGTACAAATCGTGATAAAATAACGTCCAGCAGACGAATAATCGAATTGAGATAAACGTATGTTTTTTCTTTCCCTTCGCATTTGTTTTGGTTTAATCCGTAGGCGAATCACATGTGATGTCCCAATCATTGCCCCGGAAAAAATTGTGTCAATGGCAGTCGCAAATGGTCTTTCCAATTTCCCCAGGAATGACCCTCATGCCATTCCTTAAATTGATAAAGATATCCTTTTTCTTTTAATATATCTCGCAGTTTGTAAACAACAGGAATCATATCAGGAATATCATACTTTCCGATATCGATATAGAAAGCAAGGTTCAATTTTGGACCCTTCGATAATGTATGACTTATTGCATTGATGATACTGCTTGATAATGCTGCAACATTTCCGAATAGTTCCGGATGTTTTGTACCAATATAAAGCGAAATGTTTCCTCCATTGGAGATTCCTGCCATGGCCCGCTTCGATGGATTTTTGCTGGTTTTGTATTTAGCATCGATCGCTGGCATCAGTTCAAGTGTGATAAAATCCGTGTATTTATCCATTTTCTTTCCTATAAATTCCGGTTCGCGGTCGACCGGAGGAACAAATACTGCAATCACTGGAACCATCAGTTGCTTTGAAATAAGATAGTCCAGGATATTATCGGCATTGCACATAGTGATGAATTCAAGTCCGTCGTGAAATAAAATCACCGGGTATTCCGAACTTCCTGAGGGATATCCGGGTGGAAGGTAGATACGCACGTGGCGGCTGTTGCCAAGAAAGGAACTAAAGCATGTTGTATCCTTCAGGGTTCCGTGCGGAATTATACTATAAACACTGGCTTCCGGAGGGGAAATATAGGAAGGCATCCGCAATTCCGAATTGGGTCCATATCCTCCTGTGCAGATATTCGGATTTTTGGGATCCAGGATAAAGTCGGAGGAGTTGATCACAAATTTGTAATCGAGGCGTGCATCGGCTTCGTATGTCTCAGTGATGTACCAGAAATTGCAACCGGTGATGTGCGTCATGGTTTTATTGGTATAACCAGTGGCATCGCCCTCTATAGCTGCTGACCGGGCAGCCGAATTATACACAAAGTGAACAAGTGTGTCGTTTTCAATGAATGGGAGAGGATGACCGGAATTCATGAAACTGTCGGCCACCGCTTGCCGTTGATCTTCAGGAAGCGCGTTCAACCGGTTGATAAAGTGTGCAAATGTTTGCCCTTCCAGGTTAACAACAGCAATAATCAAGCTTAGGAATAAGAATATTTTTTTCATCAGGGATAAGGTTTATAAGGATTTTCGCTTGTCAGAAACGAAAAGCCAGAGGGCAGCAGAAACAGCCAGGGAGATTCCGCTGACGATAAATACGATGCTCTTGTCACCCGCATTTTTGATGACGGTTCCGATCACTGAACTGGCTATAAGTTGCGGCAAAACTACAGAAAGATTGAATATCCCCATGAAGAATCCCATGCGGCTTTTGTCCACTTTCTCCGACATGATTGCGAATGGCAGACTAACCACGGCAGCCCAGCCAAGTGTAAGGACACACATCATGGAATAGAGCATAAAGGCACTTTTGGCCAGTAATACGATCCCGAAATAACCGAGTGCCATGATTGCTACCATAAGTGCATGGGTTTTCACGCGACCCAGTCGTTTGCTCATGGGTTCCAGAAGGAAGGCCGGCCAGATTGCCCCCGCACCATTCAGGATAAAGAATGACCATCCGATCATCTGTCCAAGCCGTGCATTACGATCAGGGACCGACATATTTTGCATAGCTGGTAGTTTTTGTTCGAGAAAGGCGAAGATATACACGAACATGGTCTGAATTCCAAGCCAGGAAAAGCCATGTGCAAAATAGAGCTTAAACAATTCGCCCCATTGGGTTGTTGATTTTTTTGTTGTTGCAGTTGTACCCTTTTCGGATTTGTTTTTCGCATCAGGTTCATTTGCTTTTTTGGTGAGTTCGCGGGGTTCCTCAATAAACAGCAGCGGAGCAATCGAGAAGATCAATACAATAGCAACTCCTACATAGATAAGGAAATAGTTACCAATCAAGGCACCCATGAGGTAAGCGCCGCTTCCGAAAAGGTTTGAGATGGATTGCATCCAGGTATAACCTTTCGTCCTGGGCTGTCCGTCAGGCGTGACGTCGGCAATGATAGAGCGCGTCGGGTTAAAGCTGATGTTGATGGATAGATCGAGGGTAAGTGCTACGGTAATTGCAACAGCCATAACACTGGCGATGCCGAAAAAGTTGCTGATCTTGTCAATGTTAGGCAGGGCAAATATCATGAGTGAAGCCAGTATCCCTCCTAAGATGATGAAGGGTTTCCTTCTTCCGCCCCAGAACCATACTTTGTCACTGATCAGCCCGATGATGGGCTGTCCTAAAATTCCTGCAATGGGACCTGCTGCCCAGACAATCCCGATCTGATCAATCTCAAGGTTATACTTTGTCCGGAGGATCCAGCTCAGTACGGCGATCTGTATCGACAATGCAAAACCCATGGCTGTAGAGGGCAGCCCGAGAATGATGTAGAAAAGATTGGAAAGTTTTTTTTGAATGGCTAACATAGGTTATTGTTTTAATTCAAGGATAAGGGTGGATTTGGCGGGAAGAGTCAGCCTTGTAAGCTTGGCGACGGGTTTTCCTGTGATGACATCCCAACCGGTACTAAAGTCTTTCAGGAATTCATTAAATCTTGATGTTTCCAAAGTTTTTTCCGTGTCGTTGTTGTTCATAACAACCATCACCGTCTCTTTCGCGCTGTAACGGAAATAAGTGTAAATGCCATCGGAAGGAATGAAATGACGGAATTTCCCGGTATGGATGACTTCCTTAGTTTTCCGCCAATTCAAAAGTGTTTTCAGGTAGCTGAACATGTCGTTTTCGATTGGTGTCCGCCCCGCTGATGTAAAGGCATTCTGGGCATTGTCATACCATCCGCCGGGAAAGTCTTTCCGAATGTTGCCGTGCCCTTTATCATCTCCTGTTGTAAGCAGGATCTCCGTACCGTAGAAAATTTGGGGTATACCGCGGGCAGTCAGCACGAATGCCATTGCCATCTTCATTTTGCGGATATCCTCGCCCTGTGTGTCAAAATAACGGTTCACATCATGGTTGTCGGCAAAAGTGACGAGATTTGAAGGATTGGAGTAGGAAAAATCTTGCGAGAGGATCTCGTAAAGGCGCATGATGCCGGTATTCCATCCTTCCGGTTCATTAAAACATTTCTGCAGCGCATCGTACAACGGGAAGTCGAAAACCGCAGGAAGCCAGGAGTCATACCCGTCTCTGTTACGTGAATCTTTCTGCCAGTAAGCTAAGGTTGCGGGGTAGTTCACCCAGCATTCACCAACGATATTGAAATCCGGATATTCGGTAAGTATCGCCTTGCCCCATTCCGCCATCATGTCCTTGAACGGGTAAGCATACGTGTCCTGGCGAATCCCGTCAAGGCCTGCATATTCGACCCACCAGATGCTGTTCTGGATCAGGTAGGTCATAAGAAACGGGTTGTGCTGGTTCAGGTCGGGCATGGTTTTGTCAAACCATCCTTTTACATAAATTGTGCTGTCATGTTTTGAGGCATAAGGATCTGTGACAGTTCCTGCACGGTATGAAGTGCGCGTAAATTCAGGCCACTCGTTGATCCAGTCGGGCGAAGGAAGATCCTTCATCCACCAATGCCCGCTTCCACAGTGGTTGAAGATCATGTCCATGATCATTTTCATACCCCTGTGGTGAATGACTTCAGCCAGATCGATATAATCCTGATTGTTTCCGAACCGGGGGTCGATTTTATAGTAATCTGTAGTGGAATAGCCATGATAAGAATAGATGGGCTGGTCATTCTCGAGCAGCGGAGTGATCCAGAGGGTAGTGATCCCAAGATCCCTCAGGTAATCGAGATGCTGAACGATTCCGCGGATGTCGCCCCCATGCCGGCCATCGGTGAACTTCCGGTTAACAGACTCCGCCATACCGGGTACATTGTCATTTGTGGTATCACCGTTAGCGAACCGGTCGGGCATGAGCAGGTAAATCACATCCGACGGGTTGAATCCTTTCCGGGCTGAAGAACCCGGTTTCCTTGCTTTCAGCTCATAGCTGTAGGTTACGGTTTTTTCTTTTCCTTTCAGGAAAATGATATTGAACTTTCCCGGTCTTGCCGTTGCGATATCAAGGGTGATAAACAGGTAATTCGGATTCGTTACTTTTTCGGTTTTAATAACACTGACACCCACATTGTCGATTTTTACCTGTGTTGACGCGATATTCTTTCCATATACCATCAACTGAATGCGGTTATTTTTGAAGCCAGTCCACCAGAATGGTGGTTCTATCCGCTCAATGCCGGTCTCCTGTGCATGCAGGAAAGCAGGAATGATCATCAAAAATAATATCAGAATCCTTCTCATACTCCTGTTCAAAATTGGCGTCAATAGATTATAGATTTAAATTTTTTTTCTCTGATTTCTCTGCCTTCCCTCTTCCATAGAGCAATGTCAGATGGGCCAGTTTTATAGCAAGTGCGGTGGTGAATTGAAAGGATTGTGCCCTCCATCTCCAGTTGTTGAGGGTTGTACCGGGAAGGTTCATGCGAGCAGCATTGTCAAGCCCCAGCAGATCCTGCAATGGGGCAATAGCAGTATAGGCAACAGATGCCCAGGCAAGCCTGACAAACGACCAGTGTATGTCGGTTTCATCACAGTTAATATAATCCAATACCAGTTTGCGGTCTTCTGCCAGAGCGTTTTGGAACCAGCCAGCTACTGTATCGTTGTCGTGAGTACCAGTGTAAACAACACAATTTCGCGTATAATTATGTGGAAGGAAATCGTTGGCTTCTGAGGAGTCGAAAGCAAATTCAAGAATTTTCATACCGGGGAAGCCAAACCCGTCGCGGAGTTCCTCTACATCCGCTGTAATGACTCCAAGGTCTTCTGCAATGATCGGCAAGTCACTGAATTCCATTTTCATGGCATCGAAAAAGTCTTTCCCATCGCAGGGTACCCATTTTCCTTTGATGGCAGTCTTTTCTCCGTAAGGAACTGCCCAGTATGCTGCAAAGCCCCGGAAATGGTCGATCCGGATTATATCATACAGGAATAGGTTCGTACGGATACGGTCGATCCACCAGCGGTAACCTGAAGCCTTCAGGGCATCCCAACGATAAAGCGGATTGCCCCATAATTGCCCTGTTTCACTGAAATAGTCGGGTGGAACACCGCCGACATGCAATGGATTCCGTTTTTTATCAAACTCAAAGAGTTCCGGGTTCGCCCATGCATCTGCACTGTCGAGTGCTATATACAATGGTATATCCCCTATAATTTTCACATCATGTTTACAAGCATATTCCTTAACGGCAATCCATTGACTAAAAAACAGGTATTGCACGAACTTATGGAAGTCAGTTTCGCTGTGCACAAGTGTTTGTATAGTATTCAGCGCTTCAGGGTCACGCAGTTTCAGTGCATCTTCCCACTGGTACCATGGCTTCTGCTTACGGGATTCCTTGATGGCCATGAACAGCGCATAATCGTTGATCCATTTTGCCTGGTCTTTCAGGAAGGTCTGGTACAGAAACTTATCCTTTTCATCGGCATGCAGGGTAAAAGATTTGTAAGCTTTACGCAGATGAGGCTTGCGGGCGGCCTGTACGCCGTCATAATCCACAAACCTATCATCAAAATGATGTATATCCTCCAGGTCTTCGGCGTTAAGCAGTTGCTGCTTTACCAACAAGTCAAGGTCGATGAGGTTCGGATTTCCGGCATGGGCAGAAAAGCACTGGTAAGGAGAATCGCCGACCCCGGTCGGACCGAGTGGCAGAATCTGCCAGTATTGCTGTTTGGCCAGCACTAAAAAATCAATGAAAGTAAACGCTGCCTTCCCCAATGTCCCGATTCCGTATTTTCCCGGTAATGATGTGGGATGCAGTAATATTCCACTCGCTCTTTCTTTCAGCATAGTAATTAATTTTGAGTTTGATTTCTCATTCCTGCATTTATACCCGCTTCTCCTTTATCAAAAGCGCGCTGATCGCACCAAGGAGCATGCTCACCCCAGCCATTACAATACATAAGATAGGATTATCGGCAAAGAAATATTTCAGGATTAGTCCGCTAACAATACCACTTACAATCTGAGGAATGGTAATTGACATATTAAATAACCCCATGTAGACACCCATTCGTTTGGGAGGAATGGAATTTGCAAGCATGGCATAGGGCATAGCCAGAATACTTCCCCAGGCAATTCCGACACCAATCATTGGAATGATAAGTAAATGCGGATCATTGAAGATAAGAAATGACAACAAAGACACACTCCCGATACAAAGGGCAATGGCATGGGTAACTTTCTTCGAAAGCCTTTTTGCGACTATCGGAAGCAACAATGCTATGATAGCTGAAACCCCGTTATAAACGCCGAATAATATTCCTACCCAATTGCCTGCTTCCTGGAAGGTAGCAGAATTAGGATCTGCAGTACCGTAAAACCTAAGTGCGACTGCAGGTGTTGTATAGACCCACATTGAAAACAGGGCAAACCAGGAAAAAAACTGTACAAGCAACAGTTTGATCATGATAGGCGGAATAATAAACTTCCCGGGTTTTTCTTCAACTTCATTTTTAACAAGTACTTCCGGCGGATATTCTGAGGTGGTAAATACTGTCCACAAAATGGTGGAGAGAAGCACAAATGCTCCGAAATAGAATGAATAAGTAACATTGTCGGGAACAAGCCCGGCACTATCGGCATCTTTTGATATCCCTATCCAGTTGCCGAGAATGTAAGGAAGCCAGGATCCAACCACAGCGCCTATACCAATAAGAAGTGTCTGAACCGAAAAACCCAGTGTATGCTGTTCTTCAGGTAGTTTATCAGCTACAAGCGCTCTGAAAGGTTCCATAGATATGTTGATGGAAGCATCCATGATCATTAGTAAGCCTCCGCCAATAAACATGGGAGCAATAAACGATGCTAAGTGTGGAGCATTGGGCATGAGTATCAGGGCGATACTGGTTAAAAAGGCTCCAACCAAAAAATACGGCCTTCGTCTGCCGAGCCGGCACCAGGTCTTATCACTCATAAATCCTATTATCGGTTGAATAATCATGCCGGTAATAGGCGCAACCAGCCAAAACCAACTCAGGTGATGGACATCGGCACCAAAAGTTAATAAAATACGGGACGCATTCCCGTTCTGCAATGCAAAACCAAATTGAATCCCGAGAAACCCGAAACTCATGTTCCATATCTGCCAGAAACGCAGGTCCGGTTTTCCTCTCATCGTCAAACTCGATTTTTTCTCTACTTTGGATCAAAAGTAAGAACTTTCTGTTACTTTTACGATCCAAATTTTCAGCTATGATGCGTAAACTTTTATTGATCAGCAATTCTACCAATGCAGGTGAAGATTATCTTGCCTGGCCACGAACACATATAAAGGATTTTCTGGATCAAAATGGGATAAAGAAATTATTGTTTATTCCTTATGCCGGAGTCAGCCTTTCTCCGGAGAGTGTCATTGCATCTTATGATGCGTATGAAGAGCGTGTAAGGAAAGTATTTAATGATCTGGGATTCACGATCAGGTCGATTCACACGGAAAAAGATCCGGTTCTTGCTGTGCATGAAGCAGATTCGATTATTGTGGGCGGGGGAAATACTTTTCACCTCGTGAAAATGATGCATGAAACAGGGATCATGGAAACCATCCGGGAAAAGGTATTAACTGGAATTCCTTTCGTAGGCTGGAGTGCCGGTGCCAACGTCGCCTGTCCCACCATGAAAACCACCAACGACATGCCAATCAGTGAGCCTACTTCATTCAGTTGCCTGAACCTTGTTTCTTTCCAGATCAACCCGCATTACCTTGATGCCAATCCTTCCGGGCATGGCGGGGAAACCAGAGAACAACGGTTAAACGAGTTTTTGATGATCAACAGGGACATTTATATTGCAGGGTTGCGGGAAGCTACTTTACTGAGAGTTGAAGGAGGGAAGATCGAACTTCTCGGCTCACGCCCAATGCGGGTGTTCCGTTTTGGCGAACCGCCAAGAGAGATTCAGCCTGGGGAGGATATCAGTTTTCTGCTTGACAAATAGCAAAATGACAAAATTTAGAGTCTGTTTAAAAATTTCAATATTTTTCTATCTATTATTGCCCTCAGGCCGGGCGGCCTCGTCGCCACAACGCAACTGCGCCTTCATCTATCTCACTTCGTGAGATTTCCGGCTTCGCCGGAACCGAAGACGTCGAAGGCTGCTTATCTGGCGA
>CAIWTA010000179.1 GCA_903915465.1 uncultured Bacteroidales bacterium
ATCCTGAGATCCATTATTGACACTACCATAAAAAATGGACAAAATGTGTTACAAGCACTGAGTGTCATCGCCGATTATAAAAATGACTGATTAGTTACACCAGGTTAAATAGAAAAAATGAATAAACCCGGTTTTCCATTTGTTGACAAACTTTCCCTGAATGCAAGAAACTTCTGGCCATATCAAATTGCCGGATGGGTGGGGTTTTGCATTACTCTTAGTATAAAAGAGACCTTGCAGATTCTGGATGGTTTGGACAAATTCAGCGATTTGCCAATGAAAATCCTGTCTCTTATCATATATAGTATCTTGGGAATCATCCTGACAAGCTTGCTTAGATACTTCTATCGGTTTGTATTTAAAAAACAGTATTCCATCTTTGCAATGCTGGGGATAATTATTCTTGTATCCTTCTTAATTGCCATGGTTCATCAGTTTTTTCAAGGGATTATGGGGATTATAGTGTACCATTATGAACCCTATAGCTTTTTAGTTCTGGTAATAAATTCAATCTGGAATTATCCTGCTTTTTTGGGCTGGAGCATAATGTACTTTGGGATTAAATACTGGAATCAATCGATTGCAGACAAAGAGCATCTTGCAAAGGCAAATTCCCTGGCCCAAAGCGCTCAGTTGCAAATGTTGCGTTATCAGCTAAATCCACATTTTCTGTTCAATTCCCTGAACTCCATTTGGGCTTTGATTGATGAAGATAGGAAAGCATCGAAAGAGATGGTGAGTGAGCTGGCAGAGTTTTTACGCTATTCTCTCATGAGTAAAAACTATTCTGATGTTCCGCTTCAGCAGGAGATTGAAGCTATCAGGCATTATCTTTCCATTGAAAAAAAACGATTTGAAGAAAAGCTGGAAGTGGAATTTAATGTTGATGACGGGGCCAAAGAATATCCTGTATTAAGCTTTCTCCTGAATCCGCTGGTTGAAAATGCAGTCAAATACGGTATGCGCACAAGTGTGATGCCTCTGAAAATTGCGATTATTGCGAAAGTTACCGATCGTCGCCTGGTTTTAAAGGTAACCAACACTGGTAAGTGGGTTATTCCTGACGAGAATGAAGATGGTAGCGGAACCGGCACAGGTTTGAAAAACATCCGGTTGCGTCTTCAGAATGCTTTCCCTGACAGGTCGGCTTTTCAGATCGGTCAGTTGGGCGATAAAGTAATTGCTACAATTGAGATCTATGGGAAATCGTAAATTAAATGCCATCATCGTTGATGATGAACGGCTTGCACGGAATGCTATGAAATCCCTCCTTGAAGAAGTGGAAGAAGTAGAAGTTATCGGTGAAGCAGACAATATCAAATCTGCTGCCATCCTGATAGAAAAAACAGATCCGGATGTTGTATTCCTTGACATCCAGATGCCGGGTGAATCGGGATTTGACCTGTTGGATAAGATTCCTTCCAAAGTCAAAGTCATCTTTGTAACAGCTTTCGATGAGTATGCGCTTCGGGCATTTGAAGTAAATGCAGTGGACTACCTGATGAAACCTGTTACGCATGTTCGCCTGAAATCATGCATAGAAAGGCTCTTTGAAGAAAAGCCAGAGGGTGAGACGGAAAAAAAGAAATTAACTGCAAGCGATCGCCTTTTCATCCTGTTCAACACGCATTATCTTTTTCTCAAAATTGAAACAATACTTTACGTCAATGCTTCCGGCGATTATTCAGAGCTTCATCTGACTGACGGGAAGAAAGGTTTGACAAACAAATCAATGCTTGAGTGGGAAAGCAGGCTTCCGGAAAATACTTTTTGCCGTATTCACCGATCCACCATCATCAACATGGATCATGTGGTGAAAGTAGATGAATGGTTTAACAATGCCTTCCGTATTCAGCTTCGGGGCGTGGAGGAACCTTTTACGATGAGCAGACGGTATTCTTCAATGATCAAGAACAGGTTTAGTTAACTTTATTTCAATTTGTCTTTCTTGAATAGGATAATTTTTTTTCAACGATTAACTTCACTACATCATAGCCAACAGCATCGAACATTTCTTCAACATGATTTGTATAGTCGGAATTATGACTCATGATTGCATCCTTTACAAGGAAGGCGGTATAATCATTGTTTTGTGCGCCAATCCAGGTTGCCAGGACACACCCGACGGCACTCAGTCCGCAGAGGAATAAGGTATTACTCCCTTTCTCTTTGATGATTTTATCCAGGTCAGTTTTGTTGAATCCATCCGGATAGGTCTTAATTACTTTAGCATCTTCATTCTTTCTAAAAGAGGGTCGTTTGTTTATAATCCATATAGGAAGGAAATCTTTCCACCAATTCTTTTTCCTCCAGATATCTCCAGTATAAAACATTTGCAATAAACACAAATGCAAGAATAAAAGCATAAAGAGCTCCGAAAAATACCGGAAGACCTATTAACCAGAGGATAAAACCAACATACATCGGATGCCTGGTAATAGAGAAAATCCCTTTGGTTATCAAATCACCTTCATAGCTTTCAAAGGTTTTCATGGTGAATAAAGCCATTAAAAACGCAACCAATCCTATACCGACCAATGAAATGCCCACATACCTGATCATACCGGGAAGCGCAATACGGTGCATATCATTAAAGCATAATACACCCCACGATACCCATAATAATGCCATATTGGTAAAAATGATCACAAGCGTGAACTGATTTGCTTGTATAATCTTTTTATCTTTTAATATCTCATAGAAAAATCTTATGATATTGCAAATGATGCAAACAATAACCGCAATCAGAAATATATTTTCTCCCATAATGCTATCTGTTAAAGGTTGGATTACTTTGCCTTTACTTTTATAAACGGAATAATCATTGGTACTTCATTTTGATATTGGATGTATGATTCTCCGAATTCGAGAACAAGTTTTTTCTCCTCAAGTATAGTTCCTATTATAATATATATTGTCAGCACGATGTTAACAACGATGTCCGCCAGTTTGGAGGTTTGACACCATAAATAAATGATTAAAGCAAGATACATCGGATGTCGCATAATTCCCAATAAGCCGCTTTTTTTAATTTCATTTGATGGTTTTATCTCTTTCGGTTTTCCAAAGTTTAAGATCTGGCGAATTCCAAAAAATGACAAAGAATCATAATCAAAGAAAAAAGCCCAAAAGAACATAAGCAATGAACCATAAATAAGGATATGCCTGAAAATGTCCAGGTAGTGACCGTAGACGATAATTGGTTTATTATCTAATTGTCCCGTGTAATTTATTAAAGGAATAAGTAAGAATAATGAGATCAAAATATAAAACAACCTGTAGAAGGCATTATACTTCTTTAACAACCGATTCATCAGATTTGTGAATCCGGTACTTATCAGGTAACTGTGAAGTACACAGTATCCTGACCACAATAATGTTATTAATAAATATTTCATTTTAAAGTCCTCCTCAGTTTTTGGTTCATTTGATTGCTTCCAGAGGTTTGCCGCTATCAGCAGGCAAGGTCTTACAGCAAAACGCGCCGGCTTGTGCGTGTTCTGCATAAGCAGGGGCGTACACACCTGTCGTAAGCTCAGTTTAAAATTTAAATATACAAATAAACTTTACTACACAAACAACACGTGCGCAAATTTCCAGAGAATTTAAGTTCCTCATATGTCGGGGCATAACCCTGGAAGTGGGGTTGGGTGTGAGAAACTATACCGGGAGGTCAGCGGGGGGCATAGTATTTATGAAAATGAGCTGAGCCACGTTTTCATCTATATCCTTTTCAGTTAAGATAACACCGGGCTTCGTTGACGTTACCGGATTGAAGCATTGCAATATTACCAGAACTCCCGATATGATTGGCAACCAATGCTGTACCTGTGCCATTTGTCTTAGCCATCAGGGTAAATGCGCTACTTGATGTATTATTGATATTAAATAAACTTGCTGTACCCAGCCCCATATGCTCTACTCTAATACCCTCAGCAGGGTTCGATGTATTATTCATAAACACATCCATACAAGGGCCAGTACTTGAACTGCCGTCCATGTAGCAGTGCGCACTGTTGAAGTTCAGGAACCAGCCGTTAGTTACTATTTTAGTTTATAATCTACCCACCCCCGGTGAGTAAATTTCTACTTGGAGTGGGCTGATATCCTCTCATGTATTTTCTGTAAAACGCTTTCCATATCAATCAACTCTTCATTTTGAATTCGTAGAACTTCAATATCCATTGAAGTTAAAATTTCATCCCGCCAAGCATCATAATCCTTAGCATTTACATGAATTCCACCATCAAGTTCAATAGCCAATCGCACTCTGGCGCAATAGAAATCGGGAATAAAGAAATTCAGGTCATTCCCATTCCTGTCGTATACAATAGGATGTTGCCGGAGAAATTTAAAGCCATTCAATTGTCGATCCCTAATCCTGTTCCAAAGCTGTTTTTCATAAGATGTCTGGATTTTCCTGAGTTTACGCGATATAAGTTTGATTTCATGATAATTCATCACTAGCGTTTCGTATAAATTGTTAAACGTTCTTTGAAAGTCTTGATATATCTTCATTTGCTGAGTTTTTTCGCGATCCGAGATTTGAATTTGGTTTTACCGTTCTTTGTTCAAAAAACTCAGGATGAACAAGGGAAAGATGGTATTCGCTCAGTTAATGGAATTTGCACCATGGGGTGTTTTCAAATATGGTGTTAAAAGGTACAATGGTGATTACAATAACAAGGGACTCACTTGCTGGAAGCAGTTTCTCTGTATGGCATTTGGCCAACTTACTCACAGGGAAAGTCTATCTGATACAGCCCTTTGCTTAAAACTCCAGAAGGATAAGCTTTATCATCTTGGCATTGGCAGACCGTTTAGTAAATCTACTTTGTCAAAGGCGAATGAAAAACGTGACTGGCGGATATTTCGTGATTTTGCGCTCAAACTTATCGATCAGGCAAGGGAGTTATGCAAAGATGACAACCTGCTGGATTTAAAGCTCAAAGGCAAAGTTTATGCTCTGGATGCCACTACCATTGATCTATGTCTGGATGTCTTTTGGTGGGCCAAATTTCGATCAACCAAAGCAGCCATAAAACTGCATACACTCCTTGACCTGAAAACTGCAATACCTGAGTATATTTTTATCACCGATGGATCCGTTCACGAGGTTAATACACTGGACTACTTTTCACTTCCTGCTGGAAGTTACCTTGTAATGGATAAAGCATACATCGATTTTGCACGGTTGAGGCAGTTTGCACGTGAAAGAACTAACTTCGTTATCAGAGCAAAAACAAATATGAAATACCGTGTTTTAGATCGGGGTGTAACAGCAAAAGAAAAAGGAGTGCTATGCGATCAAACCATTGTTCTCACTGGAACTTTAACATCAAAAAACTACCCCGAATGTTTGCGAAGAATCCGATATTTTGATACTGAAACCGGGAAGACATTAATTTTCCTTACAAACAATTTCAAAATATCCGCTCTTACAGTCGCTGATTTATATAGGAATCGCTGGGGAATCGAGCTGTTTTTCAAGTGGATAAAACAGCACCTGAAAATTCAAACATTCTGGGGACGTAGCGAAAACGCAGTAAGGACGCAAGTTTGGATCGCAATAGCAATGTATGTGCTTGTAATTATTGTAAAAAAGCAACTAAAATTAACACCGACATTGTATGAAATCCTGCAATTGATAAGCATTTCAGCATTAGATCGAACATCGATAAAAAAGCTCTGTTTGAGTGAAGATATACAAGATGTCAAAGAACAAAATTATATTCAGCTGATAATGAATGTACTATAACGAAACGCTAGTG
>CAIWTA010000180.1 GCA_903915465.1 uncultured Bacteroidales bacterium
CGGCTGAATGCAGCCGATGGAATGGCAACTCCAATCGCACAGCAGGAATATGAATTCATGTTTTCCACCCTGGGCGGGAAACCTGTTCATGCGACCCTTGCAATGCATTGGGCGAGGCTGGTGGAATTGATCTATGCAGCAGAGCATTGCCTTGAATTAGCCTCTGATGCTGATATCACAGGGAACGAATTGCGGGCTCCCATTGATAAAATCGTGGGAGAAGGAGTTGGAACTGTAGAAGCTCAGCGGGGAACCCTGACTCATCATTACTGGACAGACGACCGGGGAATGGTAAGGAAGGTGAACCTGATCGTGGGAACAACGAATAACCACGCCGCTATCTGCATGTCGCTGAAAAAAGCGGCTCAGGGACTGATAAAAAAAGGGATCCCGGCAACAGAAGGGACACTCAACATGATCGAAATGGCATTCCGCGCTTACGACCCTTGTTTTTCCTGTGCTACGCATTCACTTCCCGGACAAATGCGGATGGTTGTTAATTTTTATAATTCAAAGCGAGATCTAATCCGGAGCATCGGAAGGTAAAAAGAACAAAGTCATGCAAGACGAGAAAATTCTGATCCTTGGATTAGGCAATGAGATTCTGAAAGACGACGGGATTGCCCCAAGACTGGTAAAAGACCTTCAGCAAAAATCCTTTCCCGGAAGTATTTGCTTTAAAACAAGTTCAATGGGTGGATTGGAGATCCTTGAATTGATCCGTGAATACCATACCGTACTCATTCTTGATGCCATCAAAACAAAAGAAGGAATACCTGGCGATGTATATTATTTCAATCCGGAAGATTTTCATGAGACCATGCATCTTTCCAACCTGCATGATGTAAATTTTATCACCGCCATCGAACTTGCAAAAAAGATCAAACTGTCGATCCCGGAGACCATACACATCATTGCAATCGAAATCGTGGAAGACCTTGAATTTGGGCGCTCCTTAAGTCCTGAGCTTGAAGAAAAATATCCTGATATCCTGGAAAGTGTTCATGACCATTTATATTCCAAGTTATTTCCGGTTGAAGGATGATTTTTCCTGATTGAAAGCCGTTTCTAATAGACCTTCCTCTTCAGATAATGGGTATGTAAAAGATCATGCGCCTTTTCGCTGAGCGGTTCTTCCAGGAAATCTTCATAAAGCTTGATCACTTCCGGATTTTCATGTGATTTCCGCATTTCCAGCCCAATCTCTTCGGCATACAGCGCCTGCAAACGTTTTTCCCGGATCTCAGGATTGGTGGGAATGGGTTGTCCTCCTCCTCCCAGGCAACCACCAGGGCACGACATGATCTCGATGAAGTGGTAATCGGATGTTCCGTTCTTGACCGACTGCATGACGGTTCTTGCATTTGCAAGTCCGTGTGCAACCGCGACTTTTAATTCAATGCCATGAAGGAAGCTCCATTCCGGTAAAGGATTTTCGATCAGCAATGAAGCCTCCCGTATTCCCTGCAAACCTCTTACCGGCGTCACGACAAGGTTTTCAAAAGGAATCTCACGACCTGTTATTTTTTCATAAACGGTTCGCAAAGTTGCTTCCATAACACCTCCGGTTGCCCCAAAGATCACTCCGGCGCCGGTTGCTTTTCCCATAATCGAATCGTAATGATCATTGGGCAACGATTTGAAATCCATCCCAGCCTGGTGGATCATGATCGCCAGCTCCCGGGTTGTGAGCACATAATCCACATCCTTGTACCCGCTTGCTCTCATTTCTGGGCGGTCTGCTTCAAATTTTTTCGCAGTACATGGCATAATCGAAACTGTCACGATACTTTCAGGTTTCAATCCCATCTTTTCAGCATAATAGGTCTTTGCAAGCACGCCGAACATCTGCTGGGGAGATTTACAGGTTGAAACGTTTGGAATGAATTCAGGAAAGGTTTGTTCCAGGTATTTGATCCAGCCCGGCGAACAGGAAGTGGTCATAGGCAACACAGCATCCGGATCCTCAAATAAACTTTTTCTTCTAAGTCTGTCCAGGAATTCATTGCCCTCTTCGATGATCGTCAGGTCGGCAGAAAATGCCGTATCCAGAACCGAATCAAATCCCAACTTACGCAAAGCCGTAACCAGTTTCCCCGTCACACGCTTGCCTGGTTCAATATTCAGGTCTTCCCCGATGGCAATCCTCACAGCAGGAGCAGTTTGCACTATCACATGCTTTGTGGGATCAAAGATGGCCGTCCAGACTTCTTCAATGTAATTCTTTTCTACCAATGCGCCGGTGGGACAACGGTCGATGCATTGCCCGCAGTTTGTGCAGATAACTTCAAACAAAGGCCTTCCAAAATAGGTGGAAATCTTCATGCAAGGGCCTTTGAAAACTGCGCTAACCGCACTTACACCCTGGATCTCAGAGCATGTCCGGATGCACCGCTGGCACCGGATGCATTTGCTGTCATCCTTAACAATCGAAGGAGAAAGGTCATCAATGGTATATTTTTTCCCTGGAACAAGGTCGATGAATAAGGGTTTTATGATTTTGAATTCTGAAGCAAGCGCCTGCAGTTCACATTTCCCGTTCTTATAACATTTTGTACAATCCGCATTGTGTTCAGAAAGCAGCAGGTCGATCATGGTTCTTCTCGCACTCCTGACTTTGATGCTGTTGGTGAGGATTTCCATTCCATCTTCCACAGGGGTAGCGCAGGAGGCTATCAGTTGTTTCGAATGTTTTTCTTCCACCAGGCATACCCGGCAGTTCCCGGCAATCTGCAAATCCTTATGATAGCAGAGTGTAGGAATATTTATGTTGAATTGACGCGCGGCATCGAGAATCGAAATACCGGCATCAACCTTGACTTCGATCCCGTCAAGCTTCAGTTTGACTTTATTCGTAATAGTTTCAGGTGAAGTATTTAATTCAAATACTTCAAATTTTTCTTCGATTTCATCTTTTGCAAGCTGCAGCGTAATCCCAATATAATCGTAAAGATCCTGGCGTGAAAATTTATAGTCTTTCGCACCAATAAGATCCAGTGTAATAATCTCATTGAACACATCCAGCAGGTCGCAGATCTCTTTGGCATGGAAACCCTCGTTGAATCGGGCAATGGCGACATCTTCCATGTAGTTGATCATAAGGCTGCGATCGGAATTGTAAACCGTAGAAGCCAACAGCGTGTATGTTGTACTTGTCAGAAGCCTGAAATCATCCACCGGCTTGTTCTGGTAGTCTTTGAACTTCTCGGAATTGTCAAGGGAAAGGATACGTGCATTGATTTTTGACAAGATTTTCTCCTTATCAGTGATCATCATTTCGTAAATCAACAGATTGACCCTGATGGAGATATGTTTCAATGCTGCTTCATTCTTCGTATTCCATTCCACCGGGTTACTTTTCATCCGAGCCAGGAGAAACAACAATCTGCGTTCGATGTGATGTCGCTGCGATGGTTCCCAGCTGAGTACTTTGCGTGTGTAACTGGAATTCACGTTGAGCTTGAGGTCAACGTATTTCAGCATCCAGAGCCTTTCAAAAGGAGGTGGCGTGATCCCGATTTTACCCATCATGGTCCTCATAAAAATGCCTGGGTAGGCAATCCATTTGGGGATATGGATCGGCTTGACCGGTTCGCCGAAATAGTCCTTGGTTGCGATTTCAAACAATTTTTGATGTGATGTGCAACCATCCGGGCTGGCGGCATAGATGTCGAAAGAAGGGAGTTTGTGGCTTTGCTGGATGATACTAAGCAACAGTTTGGCAAGTTCATGGATATGAATATAAGAAACTGCCGATTCCCCTTTTCCACCCAGGATGCGGGAATCATAATTCCTAGCCAGCCAGGTCTCGAGGAATTTGTACAATGGAGGATATTCACACAGATCACTGAATACTGCTGCAAAACGAACCACGGTACAAGGGAAATCTCTGGATGCCTTACGTAAATGTTCCTCTCCGAATTTCTTTGTCTTTGCGTAGGCAAAATCAGCATCGGGAGGTGATTTTTCGTTTACCATCTGGCCAATAGGGGGAAAAACACAGGCTGCCAGCGAGCTTGCAAAAATGAATCGTTTAATATTGAGTTGCCGTGCCAGTTCCGCTACGTTGACCATACCTTCCACGTTGGTGCGCTGGTAAGCCGAATTATCAGAATAATCGAAATCATAGAAAGCAGCCAGATGGAGAAGGTAATCGGCCCCGCCCTTGTTCTGAATGTTCTCCAGCACCTCTTTGAGTTGTACCTTACTGGCAATATCCCACTGAATCCAGTGAATGTTCGGGTGAAAGGCAATGCCTGCTTCCCTCGATGAACGCCTGGCAATGGCTATAATCTGGTAATGTTCCTTGACCATATCCATGAAATAGCGGCCAATAAAACCGGATGCACCGGTAATGATGATGGTTGGCGGATCATTTTTCATAAGCAGAACACTTTTATTCTTAGAACAAACAAAAAGATTAAACTTTGCTAACCTGCTTCCTGTAAAGGATGTATAGAATAAGAATAGTAATTCCCATCAGGAAATCTGCAATACCTGAAAAAACTACCATAAAGTTATGGTCGACAAAGAAAAAATAGGATAACAGGAAAATAGTAGCAACAAATTTTGCAGTGCAGGAAAGGACGATCAGTTTAAACGAATTTTCCAGGTCGAGTGCAGCCCATATATAGGCAACGGCCACTATCAGGTGGAATACTCCTCCCTGGTCGGCGAAGAACTTTTCTGTCAGCCGGAACCCGAAAAATTCGATAACCGGGATCGGAAGAACGACAAGGGATATCCCAAAACAGATTGAATGTATTGCAACCAGCCAGAGAATCCACTTCAACAGAAGATCATAGCGGATGTTTTTCATATTTTCAGTTTTTATTCAGTTTTTTTGTGAAACAGTTAACCTGATTTATTCATGAAATTTCTCTCTGTGTCTCTCTGTGAAAAGAATTACACTGAGGTTCACTGAGATGACACTGAGAATCACAGAGAAAAAGCAAATATTAACATTCTGTGAATTAATCAAGTTAACAGTATCATGTAAAAATAATAAAAAAAAACATTCGATCAATACTTGAAAAAATAATTGAATCCTTTTTCCCTCTATATTCGTTACCTTTATTCCGAAAACCATCCAAACACGTTTTTAATGGTTGGACTTATCACAGGTATTGTTGCCAGTATGGCACATGTTATCACAGGGCCGGATCATCTGGCGGCGGTAACACCCCTGGCCATCGACAGCCGGAATAAGTCCTGGATCATTGGCCTTTCCTGGGGTATCGGACATACCACAGGGATGATGATCATCGGCTGTTTGTTTATCCTGGTTAAAGGCCTTCTTCCTGTAGAAAGGATTTCCGCTCATAGCGAGATCCTCGTGGGCATTATGCTGATTGCAATAGGGATGTGGGCCATCCTGAGGGTACTGAAAATAAAGTCCCCTGATCATCACGTGCATCCGCATGTTCATACCCAACCAAAATTCCTGGTTCATATTCATCGTCATTCACACCATGACCTTGAAGGTCATCTCCATGAACACAAAAAAAATTACCGGCAAAATGCAGGGACAGCTTTATTGGTGGGGATCGTTCATGGATTTTCGGGATTCAGCCACCTTCTGGCAGTTCTTCCCGCACTTGCTTTACCAACAGGATCGGTTGCTTTTTTTTACCTTGCAGGATTTGGATTTGGAACCATTTTGACAATGGTTATTGTTACACTTATCCTGGGAACCATTGCCTACCGTTCATCCCTGCAAAAAAAGTCAAATTTTCTTTTTGGATTCAGCCTTTGCGGAGGGATCCTTGCAGTGGCTATTGGAATCTTCTGGATCATCCGAAGTTTTTAAGAAGATCTCTTCCGGGTACTTAATTGAGGTCAAAAACAACCCGTTTGCCGGCACTGAAAACCCGGCTGCCCTCCGGTCCTTGGAAAGAATGATCCGATCAAGATCTTCCAGTTTGATCTTTCCTCTGCCAAGTTCGATCAGCGTTCCTACAATTGCCCTTACCATATTCCTCAGAAAACGGTCGGCAGTAATAGTAAATTCAAGCAGATGGCCTTTTTCCTCCCACTTAGAATATTCCACGTGGCAGATATTGGTTGATGTTTCCGCCGGAAGTTTGGCAAAGGAGGTAAAATCAAGATTGTTTTTCAGGATATCCGCGCCCAGGTTCATAAATCTGATGTCAAGTTTCCCTGGATAATACCAGGAGAATGCCTGTTGGAAGGGATCTTTCTCCCGCGCAATAAAATATTGATATGTACGAGAACAGGCGTTGAACCTGGAATGCGCATCTCTCCTCACCGGCAGGATCGCATGGATGGAAATTGCCTTTGGAAGGTAACCGTTAAGATGGCAGATCAATTCACTTCTTTCGGAAAAGGAAAATTCAGTTGGATGATCAAAATGTGCAAAAAAATCGCGTGCATGCACTCCGGCATCTGTCCGCCCGGCACCTGTGACCTCAACCTGTTCCCTGAGAAGTACAGTCAGGGCATCTCTCAATGTTGACTGGATGCTTGCTGCATTGTGCTGGCTCTGCCAGCCATGGAAGGATTCCCCGTTAAAGGATAAGCGCAGAAAATAACGGTAATTCAAGGATCTGTTCATTCTCTGCAAAAGTAACAAAAAGAGAACTTTTTATCCAAAATACTGTCCTTCATAACGGGATAGAATTTGTTTAGATTGTTTATAAATTTACAGTTTGGGGAAAAATTAGAAATCAGTTGTTAGTTTGTTAACAAAAGAACTTCTACTTTTGCGTCGGATTTTCAACCGATTCATTTCCCAGATCATTGATTCTTGCAACAGTAATTAAAACCAATATAACATGGCAGCCAATAACAATAATAACAATCTAATTAATGAGTTAGTAGAAAAGTATGGAAGAGACCGCACAAGCCTGATGCCCATTCTGCAGGGTGTGGTTGAGCAGAACAATTTCATTTCGGACCTGAACATGACCGAGATCGCCAAAGAGCTTGACCTTTCCGCCGCACAGGTATTCGGAACAGCGACCTTCTATTCTTTTCTCGACACGATTCCCCGTGGAAGATTTGTCATTCGCGTATGCAAGACCATTACTTGCGACATGCACGGAAAGAAAATGATCATCCAGACGCTGGAAAATTTGCTCAAGATCAAGGTTGGAGAAACCACCCAGGATAAGAAATTCACATTGCTTGAAACCAATTGTCTGGGATGGTGCCACAAAGGGCCTTCCCTGCTAATCAACAATGATGTATATTCTGAACTTACTGCTGAAAAAGTTCACGAGCTCATCGCCGAATACATGCATAAATAAGGTGTAACACAAAAAATCAAGATACTATGTCAGAAATCCTGAAACGAGTTGATTTAATATTCGGAGAATATTCGGATCAAAAATACAAGACCCTGGAAAAGACGATTAAGCGCCCCAATGATGATATTATAAAGGATATCCTCGATTCGGGTTTGCGCGGCCGTGGTGGCGCAGGTTTCCCTACAGCCATGAAATGGAAATTTACCATGGAACAGCCGGGGGACGAAAAATATGTCGTTTGCAATGCCGATGAAGGCGAACCCGGAACTTTCAAAGACCGGGAGATCCTCACACAGGTTCCCCGCAAGGTATTTGCAGGTATGGCCATCTGCGGAAAGGTAATCGGAGCAAAGAAAGGGTACATGTACCTTCGCGGTGAATATCGTTTCATGTTACCAGAACTTCTTAAAGAGATTGATGTTTTCAATACGAACGCGCAGGAACTCGACATCGATTTTACGATCGAGATCCGGATGGGAAGCGGCGCTTATATCTGCGGTGAAGAAAGCGCGCTTTTTGAATCCATGGAAGGTAAACGCGGTGAACCCAGAAACAAACCTCCTTACCCTACTGTTTCAGGATACCTCAGCAAACCTACTGTTATCAATAACGTTGAAACGTTTGTCAATGTTCTGATGATCTGCCGGATCGGACCGGTGCAGTATAAAAAGCTGGGAACCCGCGACTCAAGAGGATCAAAAGTATTCTCCGTATCGGGAGATACTCCGATTGCCGGCATCTATGAACTCGAACTGGGTATGCCCCTGGAAAAATTCGTTGAAGAATTCGGCGATGGCGATACCAAAGCAGTTCAAGTCGGAGGAGCTTCCGGTTTCTGTGTTCCCAGAAAAAAATTCAAGGATACCATTATCGGTTTTGAGGGCGTTCCTACCGGGGGATCGATGATGATCTTCAACAGTTCACGGTCCATGTACAATGTGCTTCATAACTACCTTGACTTTTTTGAAGAAGAATCCTGTGGCCAGTGTACTCCTTGCAGAGTGGGTTGTCAGCAATTGAGAAAAGGCATTGAAGCTGTAAAAAGAGGCGACAAACCAATTACCTATCTGGAACAGTTGATGAAGCTTAGCGAAACGATGAAGATCACTGCCAAATGCGGCCTCGGCCAATCGGTTGCCAATTCTTTCTCATCTATCGTGAATAACTTTAAAGAAGAAATGATTTACTAATCAATAAGACTCAATACTATGACAAAAGAGATCAACCTTAAAATTGATGGAATAGATCTTATCGTGGATGAGGGGACTACCATTCTGAATGCTGCCCGAAAAGCCAATATCCAAATTCCCACTTTGTGTTATCATGAAGATTTATGTGTTGCGGGAAACTGCAGGGTTTGCGTTGTTGAGCAAAAAGGTGTAAAAAACCTGGTCGCATCCTGCGCTATGCCTGCTTCCGAAGGAATGGAGATCTTTACCAATACCGGGAAAGTTCGCCTTGCACGGAAACACATCGTTGAATTACTGCTTTCAGAACACAATGCTGATTGTACTAAATGTTACAAAAACGGGAATTGTGAATTGCAACTCCTCGCATCTGAAATGCTTACCGGAGAACCGATGTACATAGACCTTGTACCGGATAAGAAATACACGATCGATAGATACAATAAGGCCATCATCAAGGACGACAGCCGTTGTATCCGTTGCCAGCGTTGTGTAAGAACCTGCGAAGAGCTCCAAAGTGTGAGCGCCCTCGATGTTGCTTACAGGGGAAATCACATGAAAATCTCTACTTTCTTTGAACATCCATTGTTTGAAGTGGTTTGCACGAATTGCGGACAGTGCGTGAACCGCTGCCCGACCGGAGCCCTCATCGAAAGAAACTATGTTGATCAGGTATGGGATGCTATCTATGATACGACCAAGCATGTAGTTGTTCAAACTGCACCCGCTGTCAGGATCGCTCTGGGGGAAGCACTCGGAATGCCCGCTGGCAAAATCGTTACCGGAAAGATGGTTACTGCCCTGAAGCGGCTCGGGTTTGATTCTGTTCTCGATACCGATTTCACTGCCGACCTTACCATCATTGAAGAAGGCCACGAACTTTTAACCCGGCTCAAAAAAGCACTTGTTGACAAGGATCCTTCGGTGGCATTGCCAATGACTACTTCATGCTCGCCAGGCTGGATCAAATTTATTGAACACACTTTCCCAGAGTATTTACCAAACCTCTCCACGTGCAAATCACCGCAACAGATGTTTGGTGCCTTAGCCAAGACTTATTACGCGCAGAAACGCAACTTGGATCCGAAAAATATCGTATCTATTTCTATCATGCCTTGCACAGCCAAGAAATTTGAAGCAAACCGCCCGGAAATGCGCTCGAGCGGCTACAACGATGTTGATTATGTTCTTACAACGCGTGAATTAGCTATCATGATCCGGCAGGCAGGCCTCGATTTCGCATCGTTGCCAGAAGAACATTGCGACAGTTTTATGGGATCTTCCACAGGTGCTGCCGTGATATTCGGAACTACAGGTGGTGTAATGGAAGCAGCGCTGAGAACGGCTTACGAGATTGTTACAGGCCGCGAAGTTCCATTTGAAGGTCTCAACATTACCCCTGTTCGTGGAACAGAAGGTGAAGTCAGAGAGGCTTCGATCCTGATCAACAAAACATTACCTGAATGGAATTTCCTGGAAGGTGTCGAGCTAAAATGTGTTGTTGCCAATGGACTTGCCTATGCCAAAAAAGTGATGCAGAGCGTCAAAGACGGTACCGGAAATTATCACTTCATTGAGATCATGGCTTGCCCGGGCGGATGCCTTGGTGGCGGAGGACAACCCATCCCGACCAACCCTGAGATTCGTTCGAAACGTAAATCAGCAATCTATGAAGAAGATATGGGAATGACGATTCGCAAATCTCACGAGAATCCTGAAGTTGCTGAAATATATAAGGAATTCCTTGGAAAACCTCTTGGGCATAAATCTCACGAGCTACTGCATACACATTATACACCTCGTAAGAGATACTAAGAATTTTCAATTGCAAAATTCTATAAGGTTGCTTCTAATGAGGCAACCTTTTGTTTTTCACCCAGTTGGTCAGGATCATTTTCCCATTTTCTGTCATATAGGATTCAGGATGAAATTGGACCCCCTGCACATCATATCTGTTGTGCATTAATCCCATGATGATCCCTTCTGAACTCACTGCAGTAACTTTGAAAACATCAGGATCATTCGCAGAAACTGCCCAGGAATGATACAATCCAACATAAAACTCCTTTGGAATCCCTTTATAAAGGTCTCCTGCATCTTGTGTAAGTGATACCAGTGATCGTAAACCATGGTAAACTTGTCTCATATTAAATAATTTCAAACCAAATGCTTCCGCAATGGCCTGGTGTCCAAGACAAACTCCCAGGATGCTCTTTTCCTCCTTAAATCTTAAAATAATTTCTTTCAAAACCGGATAATCAGATGGAACTCCGGCCCCCGGAGAGATCAGAATTTTATCGTATGCGGTAATTTCGTTAAGACCAATATCTTTGCAACTGCGAACATCGAACGTACAAAACTTAGTCTCACTTATTATCTGGACAAGATTGTAGGTAAACGAATCGTTATTGTCAATAATTAAGATATTTGGCATCATTACAGTATCCGGTGTTAAGAATTTATTGGATGGATAAAAGTACAGCTATTGATTTAATGAACCATTTGGGGGACCAAAAAAAACCTTTTCTTTTCCTTGTAGACTATGCAATGAATGACCCCCAGGTATTTCAACCGGCAGAAATTGGAATGGATATCCTTTATAATGTCGATGGCATCACAAATTGTAATGAATCCAGGAATAAAAAGCAGTCACTGATCTTTCAGAAATTTCCGATGCTTTATGAGAAGTATC
>CAIWTA010000181.1 GCA_903915465.1 uncultured Bacteroidales bacterium
CTGTTCGATCATCGATCTTATAAACCGCAGCATCATCGGAAGTGCCAAGGCCAATCATTACATTTGGATCAAAAGGAGCGGGGATATTCTTCAGCAATTGCTCCAAAATCTGTGGCCGGATTTTGCAGGCACATCCCAAAGAATGAGTGTAATGGGTAAGTTTAATTTCAGAAGCGGGTTGTAATGTATCGGCCGGAGCAGCTGCGCCGGTGGAAAGGCTTCTGTATGCCTGGGCAATCAGTGGAACAGCTTTTTCAATTTCATCAGAAGTCGTCATCCTTCCTAAGGAAAAACGGATTGTTCCCATTGCGTAATACTCCGGGACTCCCATTGCCTGAAGCACAGAAGACATCGAAACACTGCCGGAATGACAGGCTGCACCGGCTGAAGCAGCAATATCAACCATGTTATCAAGTAAAAGATTTGCTTCAATTCCTGGGAAACTGATGTTTAAGGTATTAGGAAGTCGTTTATCAATTGGCCCATTTAGTTTAATTTCCGGAAACTCAGACAGGAGGGCTGTAAATAACTGGTCTCTCAACTCTTTTACACTTTTTTTCCTGGTTAAAGCGCCATCCTTATTTACAACACCATCAAAATTCCCGATAATAATCTCTGCTAATTCTGCTGCTTTTCCAAGCCCCACGATGGATGCAACATTTTCTGTACCTGCCCTTAAATTTTGTTCATGATCGGCTCCATGAATCAGTTTTTCCAGAACGATACCTCTGCGAATATACAGCGCGCCAACTCCTTTTGCAGCATAAAATTTATGTCCTGCAATGGTCAGCAGGTCCGTCTGCATTTCTTCCACATCAACAGGAATCTTTCCACAGCTTTGAGAAGCATCTGTATGAAAAGGAATGCCATGTTTCTTGGCAATTTTCCCTATCTCATTAACCGGTTGGATAGCACCTGTTTCATTATTGGCATGCATTACAGAAATCAGGATTGTGGAAGATGTGATGTTCTTTTCCAGTTCAGCAGGATCGATACACCCGTCTTCATTGACCGGCAGAAAAGTGATTACAAATCCATTTCTTTCAAGGTACTTGCAGACTTCAATCACAGAAGGATGTTCAATAGAAGAAGTGATGATATGGTTTCCTTTATTCCTATTTGCAAAGGCAATTCCTTTGATGGCATAGTTATTGGATTCTGTACCTCCCGAAGTAAAAATGATTTCATCAGGATGAGAATGAATCATTGTTGCCACATTCTTGCGCGCATTCTCAATTGCCTGCTTGGCCTTGGTTCCAAGTGAATGGATGCTGGAAGGATTTCCGAAAATATCTGAAAGATACGGTTTCATTGCCTCGGCAACTGCCGGATCAATCGGTGTGCTGGCATTATAGTCAAGATAAATCAGGTGCATGAGGAAATAAATTTGAGGACAGTTGAATAGAAGTCAGATATTCAAGAATGATCAAGGCAGTTGCAGGCGGATTATCGTTCATCACTTGAATTTTATGAATATTCAAGCCTTTTCGACGGGATATTGCATGTTCATAAGCCTTATCGTAATAATCGAGAGCGATATCTGCCACTGTTGTAAAATCGCCATTATCGAGCGCTGAATTTACTGTTTTTATACGATCGCCTAACTTTTCACTGATTTTATGTAGAGCATCTCTGAGTTCTTCCTTATTAAATTGGGCGTATTCGTTCACCAACCGGTTGACTCTCATTTCGCGGGAGCATTCAATTTGGATAATCAATGCCGGATTACTGATTTGATCAAACAGAGAGTCAGGGATATTCACATTGCCGATTGCCCTGCTTTCATCTTCAATCCATGTAGGTTTTGTAAGATCAAACTGTGACCAAACTTTGTAGAGGTCGTTCTCAAATTGTTCGTTAGTCGGTTGAGGTTTCTGTCCGAAGGCGCCAAAAACCGATCCCTTGTGGCAGGCAATTTTTTCAAGATCCAGGAACTGTTCATGTTGCGACTCCAAGGCATGAAGGACAACTGTCTTTCCGCTACCGGTGAATCCGCCAAGAACAAAAATTTTAGCTGGCTGTGAAAAGCAGAAACGGATGTAGCTCCGATAAGCCTTATAACCTCCATTGAGGACTGAAACCTGGTAACCTGCCTGGGAAAATAGCCAGGCCATATTTTCGCTTCGCATTCCTCCCCTCCAGCAATGGACCAGGACATCTTTCTCTTTGATCAATGCATGCAGCTTATTAACAAAGTCAGCCATTTTGGGACCAACAAGGTCAAGGCCTTTTAAAACTGCAGCTTCACGACCTGAGTTCTTGTAAAGGATGCCAATTATTGCCCTTTCATCATCATTAAAAAGGGGAATGTTTGCAGATCCCGGAATATGACCCTGCCCGTACTCTTTAGGAGAACGTACATCTATCATTAGCGTATGCTGCGCCTTTGTAAGAAATTCCTCCGCTTCAATCTGTTCAATCATAATACTTCCTGAAAAAATAAACACCAAATTTAGCCAATGATTTTACTTTATTTCCAGATAATCTTTCGAAGGGAATTCATATTAACGAGTTTTTTTGTATCTTTATATCACTAATTGTAGTAACAATGGACTGCTAATAAGTAATTGATTAATTCCCCTACACAAAAATCAACAATTATGAAAACAAAGTCTTTACAAATTGTGGCTTTCCTAATCCTGACCATCACCCTTTTAGTCACAGGCAATCTGCAGGGTCAAACGCTTAAAGCAAACAATGACACCCTTGATCTTATTCCGGGTATTCCTGCGACAATCAATATTCTGGCAAACGATGTCATTCCCTCAGGCGATTCTGTAAGAATCATTGGGGGAGTACCTTCCTCGGGAGGAATAACAAGAATTTCCGTTTCCGGCGGAACCATGACTTTTATTGTCCAACATTGGGGTTCTGGCTTCGATACAATCAGTAAATACCGGCTAATGGATGTGACTTCTGGTGATACTTCCTCTGCAAAAATTTTTTTCCGGGTCCATGACCACAGCTTTGATTCCTTGTACCTGAATAATATCAATGCCAGGTTTAATGCGTGTGGAATGCACTTTTTTGGACGGGAAAGTGCAAAATTTGAAGTGCCTAAATTCAGCGGGAAATCGACCATCTTTTTAAACTCCTTATGGATTGGAGGCCTTGATAGTGATTCTGTTCTTCATCTTGCCGCTCAGAGGTACGGCCAGGGACCAACGACTTCACCTGCCTGGACCAAATTCGATTTTTGGGCTGGCCCGGTGATGGACTCCTCGGCATATTCTATTTATACTGATACCGTTTGGAACTATATCTGGAACCTGAAAAAATCGGAGATTGATTATCATAAATTACACTGGAATCAACCCGGTTATACACCGATTCATGATATCCTAACCTGGCCGGGTAACGGAAATGTTTCTATCGGTCAGGCTGCCATACTAGCGCCATTCTTCGACAAAAATGGAGATGGGATCTATAATCCGCATGACGGAGATTATCCGCTGATCAGGGGAGATCAGGCTCTGTTCTTTATTTTCAATGATGACAGGGATATCCATACTGAAACCGAAGGAAAAAAAATGCGCGCGGAAATTCACGGTATGGCCTATGCATTTGATTGCCCTGAAGACTCCGCTTTAAACAATACCATTTTCCTCTATTATAAAATTTATAACAGATCAGCCAGAACATATTATAATACCTATCTGGGGGTATTTACAGACCTGGATATAGGCTATGCTGCGGATGATTACATCGAATGCGATGTGGAAAGGGGAAGTTATATTGGATATAACGGATTGCCAGTTGATGGAAACGGTCAAGCCGGAACATACGGTGAGAATCCTCCTGCACAGTCGGTAACTATCTTAGGAGGTCCGTACCTTGATCCTGATGGAATTGACAATCCCCGTGTAGATGAAAATGGCCACCAGTTGTGTAATGCAAGTGTTAATGGGGTTAATTTTGGCGATTCAATTGTGGATAATGAGCGCTATGGAATGGGTAAGTTCGTCTATTTCAATAATTCCGACGGGGGGGTACCTTCATACATGCAGGATCCTAACTATGCTCTTGATTATTATAAGTTGATGCAGGGAATCTGGAAAGATGGAACCCGAATGGTTTATGGGGGAAATGGACATCTCGCATATGGTGGTTATGGGCCGGAATGCAATTTCATGTTTCCCGGTGAATCTGATTCCCTCAACTGGGGCGTAGGCACAGGATGTCAACCGCCAAATGGGCCCGTTAACTGGACAGAAGAAACCGCTGCAAATAACCCAGGCGACAGGCGTGGTGTTGGTTCCATGGGACCATTTACTTTCCTTCCTAATTCAGTCCAGGATATTGATATCTCTTTCACCTTTGCACGGGATTATGGATCCAAGGACCCACAAAGTTCTCTTGCAAAACTAAAGAGCACAGTTGATATCGTTAAACAATCATTTGTTTCAAACACTCTTCCGAATGGAACTTCTTTTAATGGAATCAAAGATAAAGGCAACTCTTCTTCCTGGACTGTTCAAATGTATCCCAACCCTGCCAGTACTTTCGTTAAGTTGTTATTTAACAAATCTAATCAGGAATCATTCACAATCAGAGTGATCAATTCTAATGGATCATTGGTAAGGATTTTTGAAACCACACCTCGTGCAGAATTCATTGAGTTAAACCTTACTGATCTGCCACAAGGGTTATATCTGGTTAATTTTCAATCAAAAACTCAATACATTACCAAGAAGCTTTCCATCATCAGGTAGAAGCTTCCAGCTCTGAGTGAAATTTTCTTACATTTGTTTCTAATTTTAATCCAAAACGCTGGATGAGCGAAAGGATCACTCATGAATGCGGCATTGCCCTGATACGGCTTTTGAAGCCTCTTGAGTACTACCTTGCAAGATACGGAACGGCTTTATATGGTTTGAATAAGTTGCATCTCCTGATGCAAAAGCAGCACAATCGGGGACAAGATGGTGCCGGTATAGCCAATATTAAA
>CAIWTA010000182.1 GCA_903915465.1 uncultured Bacteroidales bacterium
ATGAGGCGGGTTATTTTCTTCTAAAATACCAGCCACCTTATAAGCAGCCTTGACCAATGCGGTCACGCCGAAGGCATGAATCGAACGAAAGACACAATTTCTAATCTCTGCGTCTCAACGGTTAATCATTTTTTTCAATCTATCCGACTAAAAGATTAAAAATCAATCCAGCACCTCAAAAAAGATACTGCCAATATTCCCTTTCCGTTAAAAAGATTAAAAAAATCTTACTACCTTTGCCCCCCTCAAACCTCTCCGTAGCTCAGTTGGTAGAGCAATTGACTCTTAATCAATGGGTCGCAGGTTCGAGCCCTGCCGGGGAGACAGGAATGACAAGGGGTTCAGAACTTAAAAGCTGAGACCCTTTTTTATTTGCAAACAATTTGGATAACATGAAGAGGAAATAAAACCAGGCTTCATGTTCCCGTAGTATCAAGTTTAAAACTTTGGATCACTTTTCCTATCCTGCTGGCAGTTATTTGGTAATGGACAAAGGCTAGATCGGTTTTGCACGACCATGGCGGCTTTCATGTGATCGGGTTAATTTTGTGATAACAGCAAAAAACAATATGAAATACCGTGTTTCAGATCGTGGCATAACAGAAAAATAAAAAGGTGTAATATTTGATCAACCCATTGTGCTGACTGGTACTTTAATCTTTTTATGGGTCAATTCCCCGTTGCTTGCTGCGGGGTAGTTCATTCAATTGATATTGTGGTAACTATAACGAAACGCTAGTGTCTCTGGCTTATTATATTCTTGCTCTTTTCAGACGCAAACTGTTTGTAACCACCGAAACCGAGCTGAAAGCCATAGCAGCCCCGGCAATCATCGGATTTAATAAAAAGCCCGTGAAGGGATAAAGTATTCCGGCAGCAACAGGGATACTGATAATGTTGTAAAAAAATGCCCAGAAAAGATTCTGGCGGATCGTTTTTACCGTTTCCCTGGATAGATTGATTGCAGTTACGATCTTCCCAAGATCTCCTTTGATCAGCGTGATCGGGGCACTTTCCATGGCAATATCGGTACCATTGCCCATGGCTATACCGATGTCAGCAAGGGCAAGTGCAGGCGAATCATTGATCCCGTCGCCAACCATGGCAACCAGTTTCCCCTCCTCTTTTAATTGTCTGACATAATCCGATTTCCCGGAGGGTGAAATCTCTGCCTTGTAATGAATTATCCCTGCCTGCATTGCTATATGCGAAGCCATGGCAACGGTATCCCCGGTGAGCATATGAACGTCCATTCCCATCCTTTTTAATGCGGAAACAGCATTTACTGCAGAAGGGTTTAATGTATCTGTCACCATAAAAACAGCAACCACTTCCCGGTTACGTGAAACATATACCAATGAATGTGGCTGACTGCGAAGAAGTTGATCCTTTTCTGAGAGAGAAGAAAAGAAAGAACCTCCATTTTCAAGAATATAAGTCTTACTGCCAATATGATAGACATCCTTACCAACAAAAGCGGTAACGCCTTTCCCGGAACTGCTCTCAAATCCGACAATACCGGACGGCCGAACATCTTCCTTCTTTAAATAATTTACAACAGCATGAGCAATAGGATGTTCTGAACGGGATTCAATGGAAAGAATAGCAGTGTTTATCAGGTCTTTGCTTTCCATCATGCCAATTTTGTCATCCTTTTCCCAAAATACTTCTGTTACTTCGGGTTTTCCGTTCGTGATCGTACCTGTTTTGTCCAGTACAATAACTTCAAGTTTGCAGGCAGTTTCAAGACTTTGTGCGTCCCGGATCAGGATTCCATGTTCAGCAGCTTTCCCCAAGCCTACTATCAAAGCTGTCGGAGTAGCCAGGCCTAAAGCACATGGACATGCAATCACAAGGACTGCAATGGCGTTCATAAAAGCAAAAGGCATTCCGTTGGCAGGATGAATGAAAAACCAGGTTATGAAAGTCAAAAGGGCTATGACAATAACTACCGGAACAAAGATGGAGGCAATTTTATCCACCTGTTTCTGAATGGGCGCCCTGCTGCCTTGTGCTTCCTGAACCAACCGGATGATCTGTGCCAGCAATGTTTCATCTCCCACTTTTTCTGCAACCATCATCAGTCCGCCTTCCTGGTTGATCGTTGCACCAATCACTGTATCGCCTGTAACTTTCAATACCGGAACAAACTCTCCGGTTATCATACTCTCATCGATAAAAGATGTTCCTTCAATGACTTTACCATCTGCCGGAATTTTTTCTCCGGGGCGAATCACAAGGATGTCTCCCTTCCTGATCTTTGAAATCAGCATTTCCTTCTCTTCGCCATTCCTGATGACACGGGCAGTCTTTACCCCCAGGTTCATCAATTTACGGATCGCATCTGATGTACGTCGTTTGGCTCTCTCTTCAAAGTAACGGCCCATCAGAATGAAAGAGATAATTGCCGCAGAAGTCTCAAAATAAACGTGTGGCTCCAGTCCATAAGAGCACATGTACGCTGGGAAAATCGTGTTAAACGTGCTGTACAGGAAAGCAATTCCAGTTCCGAGGGCAATCAGTGTATCCATGTTGGATGAAAGATATCGTGCTCGTTTGGCAGCAATAATGAAAAACTCATTCCCACACCAGAGAAGCACCGGTAATGTCAGTCCCAGCATTATCCGGTTGGCATTAGGAATAGTATGAAAAACCATGGCAATGAGAACGATTGGAATTGATAATCCGACGGCCAGGATAGTTTTATAGAGCAATTTGTGCAAACGCCGGGTTTGCGCGTCCTGCTGCATTTCCCGGGTATAATCTTTAGCAGTGATCAGTTTGAACCCCAAAGTTTCGACGATCTTTTCTATCTGTTGAAGCGCGATTTCTTCCGGATCATATTCTACCATGACATTCTCGGAAGCAAGATTCACATTTGCCGACTTAACCCCTTTTGTCGCCGATAACATCGAAGATATGCTGGCAGCACATGATGCACACGACATTCCTTCAACCGGAAATATTTCTTTGATTACAGGCATGGAACTTTTTTGCAAATTTAAAACAATTCTAAATAAGAAAGGTGTCTTAAGGTGTTATCTTTTTTTGTATTTGTCTGGTTGCTAATTGAACTATGAAATTGTTTTGGTGGAAATTTTCTCGCAGATTTTCGTAGATCTTTTGCAGATTTTCGCAGATTAATTTCAGGGAATTTATTAATTGAATAAATTATTCGGATAGCAGAAATCATTTAATCTGTGTTAATCTACTAATTTATCAGCGATGATCTGCGAGAACTTTTACATAGGTATATGAAAATAGATTTGAACGAATATGAACTTTTTTCCTTCCAGGGTGTAAGCAAGGAAAATTAACCATAAAACAAATGGAGGAATTATGAAAAAAAACAGGTTCATCTTTCTAATCAGTTTAATTGCTGTAATCTTTCCCTTTCTTAATCCTGCTCTTTCCCAGAAACCAGAAAAGGTATATTCTTTTATCAAGGTGATAAAACCACTTGAATGGTATTTTTTACAAGCCGAGTCGTGGAAAAAAGTGATCGATAAAGACCGGAAAAATGCAGATGCCTGGTTAAATTTCTATACCGCTAACAGGATGGCAAGCAAAACCGACAAGGAAAAGTGGGAAAATAAGAAAGGTCCTGGATTCATGGAACTCGACGATATTGTCAAAGAAATGGAGAAAGAAGTACCCGATTCTTTCGAATATAATGATGTCAAGGTCTGGAATGATGGTTACCAGGATGAACAAAATGAAAGATACCTGTTCAAAGCCTATGATCTTGCCCCCGATCGCCCGGAGGTATATAGTTCTCTCGTGAATTATTACGAGATGAAACAGGACAAAGCAAAAGAAAGGGAGATTTGCAAAAAATGGTTTGAAAGTAATGACCAGTCGCCGAACCTGTTGAATTACAATTATAACGTATTAATGTCGTTGGAAGATAATGGGATTATCATTACGAATGGAGATAATGACACTTACCCCCTCTGGATATTACAATATGTACTTGGGATAAGGAAAAATGTAATGGTGGTGAATATTCATCTCATCACCGTTGATAGTTACAGGAAAAAGTTGTTTGAGGAAAACAACATTCCTGCCGACGAATTCAAGGCATTGGAAAAGCCTGAACAGGCATCCATCATTAAACATCTCATAACAAGATCAAACAGGCCGGTTTACTTTGCCAACACGCTTGCTTCAGACTATTATAAAAATTTTGAAAAAGATCTTTACATTGTTGGCCTTGCCTTCAAATATTCGAAAGAAAGTTTTGATAACATAGCCGTTATAAGGAACAATTATGAAAGGAATTTCCTCCTGGATTACCTGAAGATGGGTTTTCAGAAGGATGTTTCCGAAACGGTTATGAGTAGTATGAACATGGGATATTTACCATTTTTAATTAAATTGTACGACCACTATAAACTGTCTGGCGAAACGGAAAATGCGACGGAAGTCAAAAACCTGGCTGCAATGATTGCAAAGAATGGAGATCCTAAGGCGAATATAGATGAATGGTTCAATAGCAAATAATGAAACTGGTTCCTGATGAGTTTTTGGCATAAGAACCTCAGAAATAAACCCGATGTGGAACTGATGCTTCTTCTCCGGAAAGGAAGAAAAGAAGCATTTTCCATATTGTATGAACGATACGCAGATAAACTGGTCAGTTTTTTCTACCGGATGTTAAACAAAGACAATGAAAAAGCCCAGGATTTCATGCATGACCTCTTTGTCAAGATCATAGAAAATCCTGCATCATTTGACACCGGTAAACGGTTTGATACATGGATCTTCCATATTGCCTATAACATGTGCAAGAATGAATACCGGAAGATGACCGTGCGTGACGAATACCGTGATCGTCAGATCTACAAATTACCGTATTCCGAAGAATCAGTAAAAAACAAGATAGATCAGCAAAAATTCTCCGAAGAGCTGAATGAGAGCCTCGGTTCACTGGATGAAAAGCACAGGACAGTATTCATCCTCCGCTACCAGCAGGATCTTTCACTCAAAGAGATCGCCGGAATCCTGGATTGTCCTGAAGGTACAGTAAAATCGAGACTTTTTAAGGCCATCAAAGTTCTTTCTGAAAAGTTAATAGTATTTGATCCTAAAGTAAACTGAATATCATGGAAGATCAATTTTTTGAAAAAATCCCTGGTTTGGAAAAACTTCTTGAATCCAGGAATTTTGAAGACCTGACCAGCCTGGAGAAAGAAGAAATCCTCCATTACATGAGCCCGGAAGATTATCAGAAGTACCGGCAGACCATTCAAAAAAGCAAGGCTTTATTTATTTCAGAACAAAAAAAGATCAAGGCGAATCCTGCAATCCGGAAGAGATTGCTTGAGAGATGGGAACAACAAGAAACATCTTCAAAAAAGGGTATGTTTTCTGCGCTGTGGCGAATTTTAGCATTCAGGATTCCCGCCTATCAGCCGGGTTTTGCTGTTGCAGTTTTGGCTATCTTGTTCTTCTTGCTTCATAACGAAAAGCCCGATACTATCCGTTACTTGACAAAAATCGACACAATATACGCTGAAAAGAAAATTGCTCAGAGTGAGGATACTGATAAAATTCAGGATTCCACTTCGAAACCAGATAAAAAAAATGATATTAAAGAAGGAACAGGGCTAAAGGAAAAACCCGGACCCAAGACGGACCGTCGCTCTGTCCCTTCTCAGAATCAATATGTTCAGAATGCTTACCAAAAGATCAGGATTGTGAATCTGAAACAAGCAGGAAGGAGTGCAACAGATGATTCGGCGTTGATGAAATTCCTTGTGACGGCTAACTAAGCAAGGGAAAACCAAAGCTCTTTGCCAGACTTTATGCCTATTCCCTCATTGTTTCCGCCCGATCATTTCCAGAACGCCATTAATGAATGTCAATGGATGGGGCGGATTCCCCGGAACATAAAGGTCGATGTGATGTGATTGAAGAAATTCACGGTTCAGGGCAGTGCTGTCCTTGAAAATGCCGCCACTGATGGCATCGGTACCAGCCAGGATAATTACTTTGGGGTCAGGAATAGCGTCATAGCAAATTTGCAGGGCTGCAGCCATGTTTTGGGTGATGGGCCCTGTGATAACAATTCCATCGGCATGCCGCGGTGATGCCACAAATTCAATCCCGTATCGTCCCATATCAAAATTCACATTGCCGGCAGCATTCAGCTCCATTTCAACAGAATTGTCACCTCCTGCAGAAACCTGGCGGAGCTTGAGCGCATGTTTAAATATCGAGCGGATCTCTTTTCTTACCTTTTCCGGATCCAGTTGGATTAGATGATCATCTCCTTCAGTAATAATAAGATTCTCCCGGATATTTGATGCAATCTTGTAATCGTTACTAAAAATGATCTTTTCCGGTAAGGCAAAATGGCACTCCTTGCAAAATACACATTTCCCCAAATCAATACGAAAAGGAGATAAAAGGATCGCTTTCACCGGACATAATTCCACGACCCGCGAAACTTCTTCCGGAGTAATTCCCCGGCATATCACCGGCCGACCACGGAACAAAGGTGTAAGCCCAACAGCAGTCACATCAGGAACGTACTGCCTGCCATGTCGGTAAAATATTTTTAATTCATCAAGAAACATCCCAAGCCAAACTAAATGAATAACAATAACTAACTGAAATCCAAAAACATTTACGATTGCCGGGATTTACGATTTACGAATAAAGTTTACAATTTACGATTTACTATTTTTTCAATATAAATCGTCAATCGTCACTCAAGCAATTTAATCGTAAATCCAAGATCGTCCAATTGTAAATATAAAGTAGTTCTATGTTAGGCAAACGATTTTAATAACTGTACACCATCAAATATCATTCCCGCAATACGAAAGATTAAAACTCTTGTTGCATAACGGAAAGTCGGATATTTCCTGATCTCTCACCGCCAGTGCCAGTGCCATCCAGTTATGAAATGAGGGATCTTTTATTTTATAATGCATGATCTGACCTTTCTCATCTGTGATTGCTGTGTGACAAATCTCTCCTCTCCAGCCTTCCGTCAGCGAAATTGCAAGAGAAGATGGTTGCAAAACGATGTCATAAGATGGAACTTGGTGATAATCACCAGTCAATTGTCCGAGCATTTGATTGATTCTGGAGACAGCTTTTTCCACTTCTATCTTCCGCATCATGGCTCTTGACCAGACATCTCCTTTATGAAGAATTACCGGGCTGCTCTCCACATGATCCATCCCTGGCAGGGGATGTGACCAGCGGATATCCCTGGAAATTCCGGAACTTCGTGCAACCATCCCGACAGCACCAAGAAGCGCAGCTTGTTTTGAACTAAGCTTCCCGGTTCCCTCAAACCTGCTTAAAACGCTGGGCATGGAAAAGATCCGTGACGTGATCTGGAGATATCGCTCCAATACTTCTTTAAGGTTGATGCTTATGGTCTGACTGATTTCGGAAGTCAGCGGATAATAAGATCCTCCAGGCCTGATCAATCCTTTCCCGAATCTGTTCCCACACCAGCATTGCATGGTGTTGATGACAATTGTCCTCAGCGCTTCATTTACTACCTGCCCGAACTGGTAAGCAATATCTGTGCAGAGTGCCGCCGTGTCTCCTATATGAATGGCAATTCGTTCTAGCTCAAGCGCAATATTCCTTTCAAGAAAAAGCCCATCAGCGGACGTAATTTCCCCCAAAACCTCTATCAACCCTACATGACACAGTGTATGACCAACAGCTGTATCTCCGCATATATTTTCCGCCAATACTGCTTTCTGCAGCAAATGTTTCTTCTCCACGAAAAGTCGTTCGATTCCCCGGTGCTGATAACCCAGTTGGATTTCGAGGTGTAATACTTTCTCACCATTACAGATAAAACGAAAATAACCAGGTTCAATGATCCCGGCGTGAATCGGCCCGACACCGACTTCATGCAATTCTTCACTTTCAATTGCATAAAACGGATATCGATCCATCTCAGAACTGCCAGTTGGGAACCTGACAGGTTTCAACCATGGATGGCCGGAGAATCCGATACCATATTGCTCGTGGATCTCCCGTTCAAAAACGTGTAAAGGAAAATGCCTGATGGTGAGAGAATCAAGTTCATTCCCGGTTTTCAGCGGGAGATGATGGCAAAAAACTGCAATGGAGTGGGTCTCATCGCAGCCGATGCAGCAAATAAATTTATAATAATCCGGAAAAGGTATTGCATAATAAGCAAGACAATGATTTGATGGATTGGCCAACAAGTCATCAACAACCGATTGAAAAAACGCATAATCCAATACCGGAACATCTGCAAGTGTAACTTTGCCAGGATTGGTTGTGAGCACTATGTAATTTCTGTCCATCCGGTTATTTTGGCAGTCCTGCAATGATTTCATTAATGATCTCCCGTAATGATGCGGGTTGAATAAAGCAAATAAAAATCACGATTCCGAATAATGCAAACTGGGTCATAGTCTGCCATGGATTTACTTTCACAGATGGCAGTTTTACTGGATTCCTTGGCTGTGAATAAACAATATGCAGCACCCTGGTCAGCAAGGCATACATAACGAAACAGAGTAAAAGAGAAGTGATCGCCAGGTAAAAATAATTGCCTTTTATTACCATAGCCTTCAGCAGATACAATTCTGAAATGAACATTCCCGAAGGAGGAATTGCTGTGATACAGAGCAATCCCAGTAACAATGCAGCTGCACCTGCCGGAAAAAGTTTCATATAATTTCCGGATTCGTCTAATTGATATGTTCCCATCACTTTGTATGACTGGCCCATCTGGTAAAACAATCCGGCTTTGGTCAGGGAGTGGAGGATGATGTGCAAAATGGCAGCATAGTAGCCAATTCCACCTACTCCCAGTGCGATAGCTACAATTCCCATGTTTTCCATGCTTGAATATGCCAGCATCCGCTTATTATGCTTGGCTTTGAGCATATAGCCTGCAGAAACCAGCAGGGAGAGAACTCCTGAAAAGATCAATACATGGTTCATGAAGGGGGCGATGCTTGTCATCGAAAACAGGGCATACACCCGGAAGATTGCAAGAAACCCAACATTCATCAATGTTGTCGAAATAAATGCGCTGATGGGTGGCGGTGCAACAGTATGCGCATCGACTGTGACTGTATGCATGGGAAACAGCCCCATTTTCGTACTGTAACCAACGAGTACAAAGACGAAAGCAATCTTTAGGTAAATAGGATCTGCCTGCTTTGCGATTTCAGTCATGGAACTAAAGGAAAGATGCAGCATCTGGCCCTTTCCAACGGTAAATCCCAGAAAAAGAATCCCTATGTATGCAAGTGCGATACCTACTGAGCAAACAAACACATATTTCCATGTGGCTTCCAGTGCCAGAGCAGTCCGGTCATGGTAAATAAGCGCTGCAACCGCCAGTGTAGTGGCTTCAACAAAAATCCAGACACTGGTCATGCCATTGGCTAAGTAGGCGCCAGACATGGCAGTTACCAAGGCTATCAGGGCACTATGATAGATCGCATAACGCCTGGTCTCTTCTCCTTTTACATAAATGAAACCATGATAAACTGTCGTAATAGTCAGCAGCGAAAGCACAGATAATAATAAAACTCCAAGAGGATCGAAAGTGAAATAATCCAGGACTGTTTCCCGCAGGTGTACCCAACAATAAAGTGTGAATGCGATGTGAAGAACTACAAAAAACATCATAAGAAGCCTGATCATCAGCTTATTCCTGGAAAAAGCAACCAGGACTCCCGCCAAGAAAGCGAGAGAAAAGAAAAAGATCACGATGGTGGCCTGGCTAATCATCTTTGAGCATTGTTAGTTCTGAAGTATGCTGTTTCACCCGCATCACGAATATTCCCAGGATCAGCACTGAAACAAAAATATCCAACAGGATTCCGATGTTAATCAGCATAGGGATCTGGCTTCCGATAGCCATAGACAGTAGCAGAACGGCATTTTCCACGATCAGGAATCCAACCAGATGAGAAAATACCTTCTTGTGGGAGATGATAAGGAATAAACCGGTATATATGGCAAAGAAAGAGACCACAAAAAAGATTAAGTTCTCGGGATTGGTTTTTAATGAGAAGGAAACTACAATACTCAGAATCAGGCCAAGAGACACTAAGAGCAGCGAATAAAACCCAGGCATTGATTTTTCATGGACTTTCTCCTCTCCCGTCTTCCGAATGATCCTGTAAAGCAAGGTAGGAACTACAATAACTTTAAATACCAAGGTTTCCGTTGCTACAAAAAGAAGTGTGGCAAGTGTAATTCTTTCAAGTTCCAGGAAGGATAAAGCGAACAATAAAACACCCTGGGTTGCAATCAGGTTCACATAAATGCGGAATCGTTCAGTTACGCTGAAGTATATAAGGGTGATGGCAAAAACGATAATCACTAATACAGTCATATTAAAAAATCATTCGGTTCATGAGCAACAGGGCAAGAATGA
>CAIWTA010000183.1 GCA_903915465.1 uncultured Bacteroidales bacterium
GAAATGGAATGTGTTGCGCAAATCAGACGACAAACAAAATCCAAAACAGGAGATCCTTTTTTCGACGATTTCTTTAACGATAGTTTTTTCAGCAACGCATATGCCACTGTCGACAAGTCACTCAAGTCGAATGCCCTGGCAATCAATGTTCGCCCTCTGCCTACCGCTGAGAAGCCTGCAGATTTCAGTGGTGCTGTCGGAAATTTTACTTTTAAGACAGAAATTGACAGAACCCAGATCAAGACCAATGATGCCGTGAATCTAAAATGCACAGTCTCAGGCCAGGGAAACATTCAATTAATTGACAAGCTGAATGTCGCTTTTCCCCCTGATTTTGAAACATATGATCCAAAAATTTCAAGTAACATTAATACTACAGCAGCAGGGATCTCCGGAAGCCAGATTTTTGAATACCTCATTATTCCAAGGAAACCCGGAAAATTTACGATTAAACCCATCACATTTTCTTATTTCGACCTGACTAAAAAAAAGTATGTAACACTTTCAAGTCCTACTTATAGTCTGGAGGTAGAAAAAGGAACCGGAGAAGGTACCACAATTTCATATTCCGGAGCAAGTAAAGAAGATATTAAGTATATCGGAAGTGATATCCGGCACATAAAAAATCCACCCTTCAGGTTACAGAGTATAGGAACATTTTTCTTTGGTTCATTTCTGTTCTTCTTGATGCTTTTTATTCCGATCATTTTTTTCATCCTCCTTTTGCTTTTCTGGAGAAAGCAGGAAGTTCGTCGCAGTAATACGATGCTGATGAAGAACCGGAAAGCCACAAAAGTTGCAAAGAAACGTTTGAAAAAAGCAGAAGATTTCCTGAAAGCGCAGCAACAGGAGGCATTTTACGAGGAGATTTCACAAGCACTTTGGGGGTATCTCAGCGATAAATTCAGTATTCCGATAGCAGAACTATCTATCGGCTCGGTTCAAGAAGCTTTGCAGGGTAAGCAGGTGGGCGAAGAGATCGTGCACCAGTTCATCGAAACACTGAATAATACTGAGTATGCCAGATTTGCTCCTGGAGAGAAAACGCTTATTATGAGCAAGGTTTACAACGAAGCGCTCGACATTATTTCCAAGATTGAAAGGGAACTTAAATAAATATGAAAAACAACCTCCTGATCATACTATTCCTGGTTCTTGGTACAGCGCTATTTGCAAGTGAAGAGCAGGTAACTATTGCCAAAGCCAATAAAGCTTATACAGAAGGATATTTTGCAAATGCCGCTGAATTATATAAGAAAGTCCTTCATTCAGGCTTTGAATCCCCTGAATTGTACTATAACCTGGGGAATTCATATTTTAAGTTAAATGAACTATCCTCCGCTATTCTTTATTATGAGAAAGCCCGCAAATTAGATCCTGGAAATGAAGATGTTAACTATAATCTTTCTGTTGCCAACAGTAAAATTTCAGATAAAATTGAGCCTATTCCGGAGATGTTCTACAAACGTTGGTTTCGCTCGCTCAGAGAGATGTTGGCATTGGATGAATGGGGAAAGATCAGCATTCTTACCTTGATTATTTCCCTGGTGTCTGGCTTTATGTATTTTGCCTCCAATCGGATGTTTTTACGTAAAGTTGGATTCTGGACGGGAATAGTTTTTTTGTTTTGCGCTCTTTTTTGCTTATTTCTGGCCTTCCAGAACTACAGCATCATTAATAATAACAGGGAAGCCATCATTTTTTCCCCCACGATTACAATAAAAAGCTCCCCTGATGAAAAGAGTGTTGATCTGTTTGTGCTTCACGAAGGAACAAAGGTCAAAGTGATCGATAATATCGGAAACTGGTTCGAAATTAAGATAGCTAACGGATCTGTAGGGTGGTTGCCTTGTTCCGCCGTAGAAAAAATCTGATTCCCCTTACACATTCTTTTTTTTCCTTTGCACTTAGGCTAAGCGGATTTTAATTAAACCGTTAATCAGCTTTCATGCAGGAACTTTGAATGAAAGAAAAATATTTTTGCAGAATTAAGATTTTAATTTATATTTGTTGGATTAAATGTTCATATAGGGAGTTCGCTGATATGTCCTGATTTTACGATGATTACGATTCATGAAATCCTAATTCAATAATCAAATTAATAGATATGAAAAAAAGATTTTTACCAATTGGCGTTTTTGCATTTTTTGTTGGGTTCTCTTTTCTCTTGTGTTCCTCTTTATCCACTGCTGGTAAACCCGGGGATGATCTTGCGAATAAGTCGAATCCTGGTAAGTCTGGTTACATTATCGACAGATTGACACAAATCAGAAACAATCAAGTTACAGGGAAAGTGGATCCTGTTGATTATCTGAATGCTCAACTCCAGGTTGAGAAGTTATCAGGGAAAAAGCAAGGTTCTCCTTTGAATTTGGACTGGATTCCTATTGGTCCGAACAATGCTGCCGGAAGAACCCGCGCCCTCATTTTTGACAATAAAGATTTAGGCTGCTCAACTTTGTATACGGGCGGGGTTGCCGGAGGAATCTGGAAATCCACTAATCTTGGCCTTACCTGGACCCAGGTTAATTCGCAAAACAATGAAGTATTGAGGGTTACATGCATGTCACAGACACCATCCGGAACAATTTATGTGGGTACCGGAGAAACATATTGCAGGACTAACGGTTTTATTGGCACCGGACTTTTCCGGAGTGATGATGGAAACATTTTTACATTAGTCCCTGGTACTCAGCCATCAGCAAATGATCCGGCCTCCAATTGGGCATATATTACAAAGCTTGCCTGCAGTTCTGCTGGTCGTATCTATGCAGCCACCAATACTGGTTTGATGTATTCTGATAACGGCAATGACTGGAACACTGCAATTCCCGGGTTTGCAGTAGATGTTAAAATTGGTTCCGATGGAACTGTTGCCGCTGCCGTAAATAATGCTGTCTATATTGCCGTTGGAGGAAATGTTAACAATTTTGTGAATGTTTCTTCCGGCTCTGCCACAACCCTGCCAAGCAGTAAAATTGGCTGGATAGAATTGGCCATTGCACCGAGTGATCCAAATGTAATGTATGCAAGCCTGGCTGATTCAGCAACAAAAAGTCTGTATAACGTCTATTGCTCGGAAGACAAGGGCATGTCATGGAGGGTAGTTTTCCCTTCTAACACAAACTATAGCCCTCTTGGTACAAATGGTTGTTATGCCAACACATTGGCAGTGTATCCGGAGGATCCTTACCGTGTTCTTCTTGGAGGAGATAATATGTGGTTTGGACAAAAATTTACTTCTTCCGGCTATTATAACTGGGAAGAGGTTTCTAGGAGCCAGACTGTAACTTATGACCCGGGCTTTGTTCCTGTAAGCCACCATGCATATATTTTCAGACCCAATAGCCATTCTCAGGTAGTTATCGCCACAGATAACGGGATCTCGCTGGGGACAATAAGTTCTCTGGGATTCTCTTTTCAGCAGTTGATTAAGAATTTAATGGTTTCGCAATTTAACTCGCTGGCTTTTTCACAATCCAAGGTTGCTGTACTTGGCGGTGGAATGAATATTGGTACGCAAATTATTCCCGGAGGAAATGTACTCAACGAACCCATGAACGGAGTTCAAATAGATGGCGGTAATGGTGGAACAGGTGGCGAGTGTGCGTGGTCACTCATCAACCCCAATACGATTGTTTACGCATTATCTGGAGCAGTTGCACCACAGGACCCATTGGTGCGGTCTGAGGATATGGGAGTAACTCCTTCGCCTACATTCCTTGGAACTTTACCAGCAGCACCGGTTCCCCCGAACTTTTTCTCCATCTATAATTGGGAAAGCTTTGATTATATTTATAGCCAGGATTCAATAACTTATCATGCGACAACCAAAAATGTTCCTGCAGATTCCACCATTATCGTATTTAGTGATAATGCCAAATTCCCCTTACGGTATACTACTCCTGTTGCTATTCCAATTGGTGATAGTGTCAGGGTACAGGATGTTATTCAATCCCGTTTCTTCCTCGCCAATGTTAAAGATACAGCAGGAGTTTTTATGACAAAAGAGCTTCTAAAATTTGCGAAAGATCCTAAATGGTTTAAAATTGCGAAAGTCGAAGGCAAGGATCCCATCTCCTGTCTCAGCGTTTCAAATGATTTATCAGTTTGTTGGGCAGGGTCACAAAAAGGAAAACTTTATCGCATTTCTAACTTGCAATTGGCAAATGATTCGGTGACTGCAGATGTCACCAGCTCAATGTGTATTGTTTCGACACAAAAATTAGTGAATCCTCTTTTCTCCAATCGCAATGTGACTTCAATTTCCATTGCACCTGATAATTCAACTGTTTTGGTTACATTAGGGAACTATAAGAATAGCGATTATGTTTTTCTGACTACCAATGGCTTGGATTCTTTACCGGTTTTTCACTCAGTTCAGGGAACTCTTCCCACTATGCCGGTCTACACCAGCCTCTTCGAAATGAGTAACCCCAACAAAGTTATTCTTGGAACGGATTTCGGAATATTTTCAACAGATAATATTTCAGCATCTTCTCCTCAATGGCAATATGAATCAAATGGGATTGGGAATGTTCCTGTAGTAAGACTAAAACAACAGACCAATCAGGGTACTTATTACCACAGAATGCACAATTACGGAATTATTTATTCAGCCACTTATGGATCAGGAATCTTCGTAGATACTACTTATTATAACCCATTGGGTGTCAACCCGATAAGCGGATCTCCGTTAGCAGCTAATGAATTGAGGATTTATCCAAATCCCACAACTGAAAATGTCAATATTTCTTATAAACTTGAGAACAATAGTGATATTGACATTGCTGTATACGACATGACCGGGAAGGTTGTCTTCTATACCGCACTTGGCAGAAGACAGATTGGCAATCATACAGAATCAATCGACCTCTCATCAATTCCATCGGGAACTTTTTTGATCCGCCTTTCTTATAGTAGCGGGAATGCATTCGGGAAAGTGATGAAGGTGAATTAAGTATTTTAATTATTGAATCCAGATTATTAAGATTAAGGCAAATCCTATAATAAAACGTGTTGATATGAAAAGATTTTTATTGAGCCTTTTATGTGTAGTAATTACAATCGGGCTCTCGGCCCAACCAAGAGTTTATACTCCTTCACTCAACAGTCCTGCCAATAATGCAATCAATCAGATGCCAAATGTATCCATTCACTGGAATGCCATAACCGGGAGTCTGAACCTTCATTACCAGGCTCAATTGGATACTACCCTTGCTTTTAACTCCCCACTGTTGAAGGATACTACGCTGCTTCTTCTGACAGGCTATAAAGCCTATAATTTATTATTTAACAAGAAATATTACTGGAGGGTGCGAGCTATTGATGTGGGCGAAACTTCATATTGGTCAACTGTCTGGAACTTTACTGTTTTTAATAAAGTCGAATTAGAAAAACCCTTAGATAATGACGGAGGAATCTTATCTCCCGACACTACTATTCAGTGGAAAACAACAATTAATAAGGTTACAATAACAGGAATCACACGCTATGATTATCAGCTTGACACAACGACATTATTTAATTCTTCTTTGTTGATAGAGGGAACCACAAACACAATTCCTACTTCAGGTAATTATAAGACGGCCAAACCTGTAAATATGCACTTTGGATGCAAATATTACTGGAGGGTTCGGGCTGCTCATAGCCTTGGGCAGTCAGATTATTGTACTCCCTGGTCTTTTGTGGTTGTTGGTAAATTTACGCTTACAGATCCGGCCAATGGTGCAACCAAGCTATTCAAAGATGTAGTATTAAAGTGGGAAAAAAGTTCAGGATTGCTCGCGTATGCTTACGAAGTGGCACTCGACCAGAATTTCACGCAGGTTGTTGCATCAGCTGAAATCACTGTGCCCACTGTAAAACTTTCAATTCTCAGATTTGGCAATACATATTACTGGAGAGTACGAGGGCGGCATGCAACAGATACTTCTGAGTGGAGCAATCCCTGGAGTTTTACCGTTATCAATACAGTTGACCTTAAAACCCCATCAGACAATGAGCAAAACGTTTCGCTGACTCCTGTACTTACCTGGACGTCGCAGACAGGAATTCTCAGCTATAGCCTTCAGTTTGATTCGGTAAGTACGTTTACCAACCCAATCATCAACATTCGCCCTGGTGCTTCTGATATCAAGTATCCGATTCCTGGCACAAAGAGGTTGTTGCCGGAGAAGACCTATTATTGGCGGATGCGTGCTTATGCTGGCGTATCATTACTGGCTGATACCACTGCATGGAGTCCAACATGGTCATTTACAACTGGGAAAGCCACAGGAGTTGAAGAAAATGAGATCAGAGGATTCAGTATCTATCCTAATCCTGCTTCGAGTAAGATCTTCGTCAGAGTCAAATTAAGAGATGTTTCATCAGTCCGATTTACATTGATAGATCTGGTAGGAAAAGAGGTTATGACACAGGATATCATGGTTTCGGGGGGGCTTAACGTAAAGGAAATTCAGCTTGGGAGTGTAAATAAAGGAATCTATATCGGACGAGTCACAATCGGTGAAAGTATACTAAATCAAAAGATCATTATTGAAAAATAAAGTACTTTAAACACTTTTCAGAAAAAAAGAGACCATCATAATTGAATGGTCTCTTTTTTCATTTCAGGCTTCTCAAATATCTCCTGTTCATTTTTTCGTCAGATTCTCCTTGAAGCTTTTTAACACAGAAAGATCATCCTCCGTAATGTATTTAGTTGCAAGGGCTTGTTCTATAAGGATATCGTAGTCTGTTAAAGTAACCAACGGACATTTTGAATCCCTGAAACCATCCAATGAAACAGGCAGGTTGTAAGTAAAAATTGCAACCATACCGGAAATTACACATCCAGCCTGCCGTAACGCTTCTACCACTTCCAGGCTGCTCTTTCCCGTTGAAATCAAGTCTTCAACAACTACCACCCTTTGGCCTGCCTCTACCTTCCCTTCAATAAGATTTGTGAGCCCGTGATCTTTTTTTGTCGTTCTCACATATACAAAAGGAAGATCTATTTGTTGTGCGACTAATGCACCCTGTGCAATACCACCTGTGGCAACTCCTGCAATGAGATCTACAGTCCCTAAATGATCATTAATAGCAGCACAGAACTGCTCCCTGATAAAAGTCCGGATTTCCGGAAATGATAAAGTAATCCGGTTGTCGCAATAGATTGGTGATTTTATCCCGGATGCCCAGGTGAATAAATCTCTGGGACTTAGTTTGACTGCTTTGATTTGAAGGAGATATCCAGCTGTTTGCAGTGCGATTTGTTTGTTGTGGATCATAGGAGGAATTTAGGGATAAAGATAATTGATAATTTGCAAAGGAAAAAGGAGGGGAATGATAAGGGCATATTTTTTTTAAATTGCTGCCCGGAACAGTTTTTTCAGAGAAGGGTAAGAGCTTTCAATAATTATCTGTAATTCATCTGGTGAAGCCCATTTCACGATGCTGATATCTTCATCTGTTTGTGGGATCAGTAACTGGTCACTTGTTGCAATCATCCCGAACCAATATGTTTTCTTCAGGTAACGAGTGTCTTTCTGGTAATAAATATGGTACGTTGATGGAAGTTTACCTAAGATAGTCAATTGCCTGAGGCCGGTTTCTTCCTTCACTTCCCGGATTGCAGCATCGCCAGGCAGCTCAGGAATTCCGTTGTCTTTCATTCCAGGGGAGGTCGATCGTGATCTGGACGTATTGATCTTTCCTTTCGGTAAGTCCCATTTACCATACCTGAAAATAACCAGGAGCTCATTTCTTTCATTCTTCACTAAACCTCCGGCAGCTTTGATGTATTTGAATAAGGAGAGAAAATCATCCTTTAATTGTTTAAAATTATCAGACGACCAGAATATTAGCCTCTGAAGAGTTCCCTTATTCTCAAAATCTTCAAAAGCTTTACTTACTTGGCTCAAAGAAGAATATTCGCAAGTAATATCATTTTCAGAAACAACCCTGGGGGGTTTTTGTGAAAGCTTAATTACTCTGTTTTCAAGAAATATTTTCATTGTCTTTCCATTCTCAATTCCTCCTTCTTTTTTCTCCGGGCGCCTTAACCGCCATGGATATCTATTTTATCCGCCTGAAACCTGAATCCAAGCCTTTTCCCCGTCCGGGTTTGCATTGCTTCCAGAACTGTCTGCATTTCCTCCACAGTCACCTCTTTCATGTTGTCGTATGGCGGGGTCAGAAGATCAAAATTGAGTGTATATCGTATAGAAGATTGAATAATTGAGTCAATTTTCTTTATGTTCAATTTAGCCGAAGCAAAATTGTTATAAAGAAGTCCGATTTCCCTTTTCCCTTCTATGAAATAGTGATTCTCGCGGTTCACGAAGATCCTCCCGATCATATATCCCACATCATTCGTACGATTATATTTAAAAGAATCAGCAAGAAAATTGAAGATGTGGATGATCCCGCAATAGGAACGGTGCGGATCTTCTTTGATATAGGAAGTCTTCATCAATTCATGATCGCGGGAAAACTCGAAAACATTGGAATGCATGAAAAATATCAGCACATCACCACCGAATCTGAGTTCAAATTCAAAGGTTCCCTTGTCTTTATATTCGACCGGAACCGGCCATTTGGTTTCTTTGAGCTGTGTATGAAAATCATCAACAAGGCGATGGGTCTCGGATTTAAATAAGTTGAAAGCCTCCATCGTCCTGGAATAGACTTCCTGTTTTAAGCTGGCTTTGACAACCATAGATTTGAAAAGGTCGGATTGCGGCATATCTGTTTTTCTCCCAAAGGTATAAAATTGTAAAATGAAGACTACAAATGAGGAATAAATCAACATATGATCAATATGTTGGAATATCCGGTACAGTCGTTTTTATTCAACTCTACCATTTTGAACATGAAATATGTATTATTATCAACAGTCTGTGATAACTGTAATTAATTATGTATATTTACCTTATTATAGCTATTGGAAAATTATTTAACCCTCTGTTAAATTCAATTCTTATGAAAAAGCATTTACTTTTAACCAGCATTCTTACAATCCTTCTGTCAATAACATTTCAACTTTCAGCACAGGTTGGAATTAACACCGATGGCAGCGCTCCAAATAGTTCAGCGATGCTGGATGTAAAAAGCACTTTAAAAGGCATGTTGGCGCCCAGGATGACCCTGGCCCAGCGAAATGCCATTATCACCCCTGCTAC
>CAIWTA010000184.1 GCA_903915465.1 uncultured Bacteroidales bacterium
AACGGAAACCAAGCAGGTGGTGGCGCAACAGGATGTCCGCTCGATCGTACTCAGGGCATCATGCTGGCACTGGTATTAAGCCTTGGCTACGCGGGTTTCGCACTGTATCATCGCGGCAAGAAAGAAGTTGTGAAATAGAAATCCTTCTAACTACTTATGAAACCTCAGGTTGGGATCTCCCGGCCTGAGGTTTTTTTTCTTAAATATGACAACAAAATGTTTGAATAGAGTAATTCTCTTATCTTACAACAACCCATGGAATATATTCATCGGATTGAAACAACCAGGATAAAAAAATACCTTGAGAATTTTCCGTCAGTTGCTATTCTGGGACCCGCCAATGTTGCAAATCAACACTGGCAAAGCATCTTTTAATAGATTATGCCGGCGCAATATTTCTGGACCTGGAGGACCCGGAGGACCGAATGAAACTGAGTGATCCTGTATTGTTTTTTCAGCTTCATGCAGGAAAGCTGATCTGTCTGGATGAGATTCAGCGTGTTCCCGGACTTTTTCCAATTTTACGCTCAGTGATCGATATGCATAACAGTAACGGACAATTCCTGATTCTGGGTTCTGCTCCACCAGAGCTCAGAATCGCTGGTAGGGAGGTTTGTTTATCAGGGACTCACACCATTCAGGTTTAGCGAAATCAAAAAGAAATCACTGTTTAATTTCAAGTTGAGGGGCGGTTTCCCGCGAAGTTTTCATGCAAGTGATGATGAAATGAGTTTTCATTGGAGAAGAAGTTTCATCAGCGCTTTCCTCGAGAGGGACCTGGCGCTTCTTGGGTTTGGCTATCCACCGGAAACCATGCGGAAACTTTGGATGATGTGAGCCCATCAACAGGGTCAGCTCTGAAATTTATCCAGACTGGGGCAATCATTAGGTATTAGTCATACTTCTGTAAGAAGTTATCTGGATTTGTTAAGGGACACGTTTATGTTACGAATTCTTCAGCCATTCAATTCAAATACAGGAAAAAGGGTTGTAAAAACACCAAAGGTTTATCTGCGGGATACCGGAACCCTCCATGCATTGCTGAATATACAAAATTTTGACGCCTTTTTGGGGCATCCGGTTTTCGGGGCCTCCTGGGAGACAATGGTGATCGAGCAATTGCTGGTTAATCACGAAGGAGACTTTGGCTTTTACAGGACACCTGCCGGGGCTGAGATTGACCTGGTGCTGGAAAAGAACGGAAAAAAAATTGCGATTGAATGTAAGGCTACTACGGCCCCATCTGTCGGACGGGGATTTTATGCTGCATTACATGAATTGCATATTGATCAGGCTTTCATTATTTCCCCGGTCAAAGACAAATACCCCATCAAAGAGGGAGTGTAGGTAATGCCGCTTGATGATGCAATGAAGGAAATAAAATCTATGGAACTGAAATAATTTCGCAAATATTTCCTCATCCGGGTATCTGCCACACGATATCAATGGAGACGTAATGATAGATGGATCAGATGTGTCTATGGCAGGTAACAACAATGATGCCTTTTTTGTAGCAATACTTCCATAATAATTAACAAAAACAGATAAGCAGGTGTATTTATTTTTCACTCCCGAATCTTGAGTGATTCACAGCACATGTGTGCGGTCAGTTTATAAATTGTACGTGGGAAATGTATGGTTTTTCAAGGAGACAGGAATTTTAGTATTATCTTTGTAGCCAGTTTGCTACACTTTAATCATCATCAATTTAAGGTTTTTCAAGGTCATACTTAGGAATATGGATGTCTTGTTTTGTTCAGTCAAGGCATGATTTTCTTAAAATGATTTATATGAACTTATTATGTCCTTTAAAAAGATAGAATAATGTTTCCATTATGAATATGCAGATGGCGAAAGACAAATCGGAAGACTTCATGGAAAGAACTAATAAATCTGGTCATCGTCATAAATAATGTATCATTTTTAATATTATTGGATTTAGTTTAATACATGTAATATATATCCATTTAAGAATGTAAGTTTTATCATTGCCCAATAACTACCGTTATATCTAGATCTCAATTCACTAAACGAAAAAACATTATGAAAAATCACATTTATGCTCTTTTGTTCATTATTATCCCATTATTGACAATTCCGGGAAATTTATTTGCACAGAATTGTACGGTAAATGCAGGTTTGGATCAGACCATTTGCGCATCTTCAATATTGACGTTATATGGTACGGATGCAGGACTGTTTACCGGAGGAATAACCTGGACACAAGTAAGCGGACCATCTGTAATCATAAATTCTCCAAATTCACTGACGACAACTGTTATTGGTTATACAGGCGGAAACACATATAAGTTCTGGCTTAACGCCAATTGCCAGGATGGATCCCTGATTCATGATGAGTGCATTGTAACAGTCCGGCCGATTACCTTAGCCAATGCTGGTCTAGATCAGACCTTATGCCCTGGAACACCTGCAGGTTCATTATCAGCCAATGCTCCTGGAACAAGTGAAACCGGTGCATGGACCACTGTAGGGACAAGTAATGGTACTACAGTTGTCACTATAACGAGCGCGTCGAGCGCGATTAACTTATCTCAGACAACATCAGGAAACACAACACTTCGATGGACGATTACCAATTCAGACGGGTGTTCCAGTAACGATGATGTTATAATAACCGATCTTGGAGGTGTAAGTCCTGTTAATGCAGGTACTGATATTAACCTTACAACTTGTTATACAACAACAACAAGCGCAACATTAGCAGCCTTATTTGGTGGTAATGGAGGCGGTCAGGCAGGTTTATGGACGGTTGTAAGTGGTCCCAATATTCCTTCCATTACAACACCCGCTTCAAGAACTTCAACTGTAACCAACCTTATTCAGGGAACCTATACCCTTCGTTGGACCGTTACAGGAACATGCATCAATGGGTTTGATAATATGCAAATATTCGTGCCTGCTCCTACGCAATCACTTACTGGACTAAATTCAGCCAGTACACAAACTTTTTGTGACAACAGAACTACAAGTATTCTTACCCAGAAAGCACCATCATTACCCGGTGAAACCGGCGTCTGGAGTTATGTAAGCGGACCTGCAGGTTCTGTGATAACCAGCCCAAACAGTCCGACTACAACTGTCACAGGTTTGAATGGAACAGCAGGTTCCACCTATGTATATAAATATACTATCTCAAACACTTTTGGATGTTCGGGTAGTGCTAATTCGACCATTGCTTTTGTTGCACAAGCAACAGCAATCAATGCAGGAGCAGACCAGATCCTGGCCTGTGGGGTGATCACTGCTTCATTACCTTATACTGTTTCTGGCGGGAATCTGACACAATACAGAATTGTCAGTGGTCCTTCCGGTACATCCTATACTTTCCCGACTTCTTTATCAAAAACCAATTCCAGTCCGCTCTCTATCACTGGTCTTATCGCTCAGGGAACTTATGTTGTCGAATTGGTACGATCGGTAAATGGGGCTACTAACACTTGTCCCCCTATACTTGACCAGGTAAATGTAACAACTTCTTTTGCGCCGAGCGGCAGTACTTCAGGAACGAAACAGTTATTGGCATGCAATGTTGTTTCAACTGCTTTGGCAGGAAATGTTCCCACTTCAGGAATCGGTACCTGGTACCAGGCAAGCGGCCCAAATTCAGCAGTCATGTCAAATCTCCATGTTTATAACAATGGCATTTCTTCGTTGACCCCGGGAGCGTATGTTTTTCGTTGGTTGATATCAGGTGGGCCCAATTGCCCGACCTACCAGGATGATGTTTCTGTTGTTGTGGCCAATGCACAGCCAACCCCAGCCAATGCAGGTGTTGATCAAACCGCTTGTTATGGCACTCCAATACCACTCAATGCAAATATACCGGCATTGAATGAAACAGGTACATGGAGCGTGTCGCCTTCTGCCGGGGTGACCATTTCCAATATCAACAATCCTAAGACAACTATCACTTTATCAAATGCATCCACAGTCTATACTTTAACCTGGAAGATCACCAATGCTTGCGGTACTAGTTCAGATGTTGTTGTGATAACAACAACCGATACCAATGGCCCTATCCAGTCTCTTGCCGGTGCAGATCAATGTCTTGCAGCAGGAACAACCAGTATGACACTTGCTGGGAATGACCCTTCACCGGGAACCGGATTGTGGACTAAACTCACAGGTAGCAATGCAACAATTACTACTCCGACTTCTCCCACATCGACAGTGACCGGAATGGCAAATGGGAGTTATACTTTTGAATGGGCAATAACCCGTGGAGCAGGATGTATGACAACACGTGATACAATGATGATCACAATTTCCGGACCTGTAACAGCAGCAAATGCCGGACCCGATCAAAACGTATGTGGAACGAGTGTTACACTTGCCGGAAACACACCATCAGTCGGAACCGGAACCTGGTCGTTGGTCAGCGGCCCGGCGGGTTTTACGATTATAAATCCGACCTTACCTGGTACGTCCGTAACAGGGCTTACCGATGGTGTTTATACTTTCAGATGGACAGTCAGTAATGGTAATGCAGCTTGTACTGCAAGTACAGATGATGTAGCGCTCTATGTTTCGATCCCTCCATCCGCTGCTAATGCAGGCACAGATAAAAGTGTTTGCGGAGGAACGACTACGACGCTTGCAGGAGTTGCTCCCACAAACGGAACCGGTTTATGGAGTGTTGTTTCAGGACCCAATATTCCTACAATCACTGCACTTAATTCCCCAACTTCTTCGGTAACCGGGCTGTTGGAAGGAACGTACACGTTAAAATGGACTGTGACTTCGGGCCCCTTCTGCAATCCAAGTACGGATGATATGTTTATCACTGTAGTCCCTACAGCCAGTATAGCAGGGAACACCACTACCTACTGTGGCGTGAATTCAATCCAGCTTTCCGGAAACGCCGGAAGTACAGGAACATGGACGCAGAGTGGAACTACACCAAATACCGCAACAATCACAACGAGCGGGCCAAATACGGCTACAGCTAGCGGGTTGATCACCGGAGTATATACATTCGTTTATGCAATACCACTTACTGGAAGCTGCACCCCAACCACAGCTAACCTGAATGTAACAATCTCAGCACTTGGAACTACTGCTGTAGCAGGATCTGATCAGAATATTTGCAGAAGTGGTAGTTCAGTAACTGTTACCTTTGCAGGAAATACACCTACAACAGGTACAGGTGCTTGGTCAAAAATCAGTGGCCCGACAGGGGGTACGACATTTTCCCCAAATTCAAGCACACCTCATGCTACAGTCTCATTAACAAACGCAGGAACTTATGTTTATGCCTGGACAATAACCAATGGGAGTTGTTCAACCCAGGATCAGGTAATTATTAATATCGATTTGGCAACCACGGCTAATGCCGGTTCACCACAAAGTATCTGCGGAACAACTGCCACCCTTAATGCTACTGCAGTTTCTGCTCCCAGGGTTGGTACGTGGACACAGGATAGTGGCCCCAATACAGCTTCCTTCAGTTCAGCGATATTGTACAACCCTATCGTATCCAATCTTATCACAGGTACTTATGTTTTCCGATGGACCGTTGCGGGTGGTATTTGTACTCCTACAACCGATTATAGTACGGTTTCCATAACTGTGACAATGAATCCTACAACTCCCAATGCAGGTTATGACCAAAACGTTTGCGGAGCCAGCACTGTTACATTGAGCGGTAATACCATCAGCACCGGAACCGGAACCTGGACGCAGGTGGGAACCACTCCGCCCGCAGTTATTGCCAACCCGGGCAATCCTCTGACCAATATTTCTCTGACCGGCGGTCCCGGAACATATGCTTTTCAATGGACTGCAACGAATGGACAATGCTCTCTCAGTGATCAGGTCATAATCAACAACAATGCAGCTCCCCCTACTGCAGATGCAGGAGTTGACCAATCACTTTGCCAATTCCAAACAGTGAATCTCACCGGGAATTCTCCTTCGCCGGGAACCGGGTTATGGACTTTTGTTAGTGGTCCAACCACACCAACCATCCTTTCACCTTCATCAAGCAATACAGAAGTAATCGGAATTGATGTGGGTACATATATCTTTAGATGGACAACATCAACCCCAAACTGTTCACCAAGTTCAGATGATGTGCAGATTACAATACACCAGATTCCTACTTCTGCAGCAGCTGGACCGGATCAGATTGGTGCCTCGACATGCGGACTTATAACAGTTCTACTCGCTGGGAATAACCCATCGGTAGGCACTGGAAAATGGTCAGTTATCAACGGTACAGGCGGCAGTTTCGGTAATGCCAATCTCTACAATACTACTTTCTCCGGAACCGCTGGTTTTTCTTATACGCTACGATGGACAACCTCAAATGGACAGTGTACTTCTTCGGATGACATGATAGTTACATTAAATAATACAGCCGATGTTTCTATTGTTAAAACCGGACCTTCGACATTTACTGCAGGGGCATTGATAACCTATACGCTAACCGCTTCAAATGCAGGTCCTTGTAGTGCGACAAATGTTATTGTTACGGATGCAATTGCTTCAGCAATTACAAATCCCCAATACTTCAATGGAACCAGCTGGGTAACCTGGACAGGATCAAGAAATCTTGGAACAATTGCTTCCGGCGCCAATTCATCTTTTCAAATCAGGGGCACGGTCAGTAGTAATTGCATTATGACCATCGAAAACACCGCATCCATTGCAAGCAGTATTCAAGATCCTGAATCAGGGAATAACAGTTCATCAGTTTCATCAACTGTAAATTTTACAGTACTGACCTGGTCAGGGACTGTTAACACTGATTGGAATAATCCTGTCAACTGGATTGGAAACAATGTTCCATTATCTACAAATAATGTCTTTATTCCGAATGGTTGTCTTCATAATCCTTTGCTAGTACCCGGAACGACAATCTATTGCAATAAAATGGTAATTGGCGGTTCATTAGATATAGCTTCGGGTGGTACACTTACAGTGAACGAAGATTTAACTATTTGTGGCAACCTTGTCGTTGAAAGTGGAGGTTCATTAATTACGAATTGTAATGTTACCGGAAGTGCAACAATAAAACGTCAGATTAACGCAGACCTACACTGGCATTTACTTTCCTCGCCAGTAAGCGGTCAGCCAATCTGTGACGGCGTATTTGCTCCTTCGATTGCCAATTTCCCTGGAGATCCTATCACATGGGATTTCTACAAATGGCTACCAAACTGTCCGACACCTCCGTTACCGGCACAACGTTGGAGAAACCTGAGAACTACAACAGGCGGTGTAAACTACACTGATTTCGGAACACCTCCTGAATTTGTCGTTGCCAAAGGGTACCTGGTGGCCTACGCCGCCGGTTTCCCGACAACCAAATCCTTTATTGGAAATCCAAATGCATGTGACAAAGTTTGCAATTTCTCTGATGTTACTTCAACATGTTCATGGGAACTGGCAGGAAACCCATTCCCTTCTGCAATTGACTGGAGCCTGGTAACTGGAAAATCAAATCTGGTAGCTGATTATTATTATGTATGGAATGAAAATAAGGCAGGAGGCCCAGGTTATGAATACTGGAAAGATATTGGTCATCAATCATCTTCAATGATAGATGGAAAGATTCCACTCATGCAGGCATTCTTTGTCAAAGTTGACCCCATTGGTGGCAAAACCCTTGGTTTGCCGAATTCAGCACGTGTACATGATGTTCTTACTGATCATTGGTTAAAAGAAACCCAGGTCAATAAATTAACTATAAAATTGGGCAACGGTATCAATTATGATGAGGCTTTCGTGATGTTCGAAAACAACAGCAGTGTTGGTCAGGATTGCAACGATGCCGAGAAACTGTTCAGCATGTCAAGCGGGATTCCACAGATTTATACAATCATCAATAGTGATCTGAAAGCTGGTTTGAATTCTATGCCGTTTGTCGCAGATGGAACAACAATTCCTGTTGGATTTGTTACACCGGCAGAAGATAACTATTGTTTCACGGTTAGCGGTATCGAAAGTTTCGGCTCACTGACAGGTTTGTCATTGGAAGATTTGAAACTGAACTATACCCAGAACCTGCTGCAGAGCCCGGTTTATAATTTCACAGCTACCGGAAACGAAGATGCCGGTCGCTTCCTGTTGCATTTTGCCGGATCAATTGGTATTGGTGAAAAGAGCAATAGCACGATCAACATTTATTCCAACGAAAAGACTGTTTTCATCTCTTGCGCTGCTGGTTTCCGCAATGCACAGGTAACAATAAGCAACCTGTTAGGACAGGAAATCTTAACCCAGAAGCTGAACGATCAGACTTCAAACCAGGTTAAGGTAAATGCCCTGAAGGGTTA
>CAIWTA010000185.1 GCA_903915465.1 uncultured Bacteroidales bacterium
GGCTTGAATGAAGCTTCCCATGAAGCTTTACCTTTTTATTTTTTGATTTAGCCCATTCCTTTTTTAAACCAATACCGAACTCTCCGTATGAATTCAAGTGCTTTTTTACTTGAGATAATGGTATATCACAAAAACTCACCATTGGAAAGACAGCATGCAAATATCCTTTCCCAGTAGCCTGAACCTTTTCATAACAATATTTCACTTTGAACCCTTCCTGTAGGATTGAACTTAGTGCATCAATACTTTTGGTGTAATGAATTATTGAATTTGTGCTTATTGCCATATCTCCTGTTTTAATTTAATTACTGCCAACGCCCCGCCGGCAGCCGCATGTGCGGGCGATAGCATGGATATTCCGGAGCATACTGACCCCATCAAATCCGGTTGTTGAAGCCTAATTTCCTGCTTTAATTACATGACATTCCGGCAGATATTGACCCCCCTATAGAGATTTTTCGATTGCTGACCAACTGTTTTTACGGTTGAGGCTTGTTTTGATTCTGGAGCATGTTGACCCCCTGAATCCAGAAAATGGTTTGTCCGGGACAGCATATTCCGGAGCATATTGACCCCCCATTTCGAAAAGAATCAAAGGTTTTATTTCTTCGTGGTTTTTTTAACCACAAACAGATCGATGGCAGGAAAAATAAAATCAATGAGCCAAGTAAAGCAATTATTGCTTTTGTACAAAGATGGGCGCGGGCGTAAAGAGATAGCTCGCAGCCTTAAAATGAGCAAGAACACGGTAAAAACCTATCTTGCAAAGCTGCAATCTCTAAACCTGAATATTGAGGATCTTCTTGTCCTTGAGGATCCGGTACTTGAGGCAAGGTTCCATGCGGGCAATCCTGCTTATAAGGACAATGAGCGATACGATTCATTGAAAACAGACCTTGACTATTACAAAAAGGAATTAAATCGAACAGGCGTTACGAGGAAGCTGCTCTGGGAGGAATACAAACTGGCGAATGTCAATGGATACAGCTACGCGCAGTTTTGCTTTCACATGTCACAACAGGAGATAGCATCCAGAAGGTCAATGGTGATGAATCATAAGCCTGGGGAAAAGCTTTATATTGATTTTGCCGGTAAAAAGATGAGTTATGTGGACAAATCCTGCGGCGAAATAGTTCAATGCCCTGTTTTTGTTGCCTGTTTGCCCTACTCGGATTATTGCTTTGCAATGGCAGTTAGGAACCAGAGCATTGAAGAGTTCCTTTTTGCATTGAAGTGTTGCCTCGAGTTTTTAGGTGGTGTTCCTCAGATCATTGTATCGGATAATCTTAAAGCCGCAGTAATAAAAGCAAGCAATTACGAGCCGGATATTAACCGGGCAATGGAAGATTTTTGTAATCATTACCAGACGGCAGCTGTTCCTACCCGTGTAAGAAAGCCAAAAGACAAGGCGTTGGTTGAAAATCAGGTCAATCTGGTTTATACCCGTGTCTTTGCAAAGCTGCGCAATGTAACCTTCTTTGACCTTGAGCAGATGAACAAGGCTATTTTAGAAAAAAACCTATGTCACAACCAGACAAGGATGCAGATAAAGCCTTATTGCAGGGAGGAGAAGTTTCTTTCAGATGAAAAGCCTTTGCTCATGCCTTTGCCAGAGGAGTCTTACGAGATTAAATACTACCGCCAGTACAAGGTAATGGCCAACAATCACATTCTTTTGTATCCTGACAAGCACTATTACAGTGTTCCCTATCAATATATTGCTCAGCAGGCCAAGGTTATTTTTACCAGGACTCTAGTGAGGATCTTTGTCAGGGGGCAGCTTGTTGCGATTCATCAAAGAGATTTTACTCCGGGAAAATATACTACCGTCAAAGAGCATCTTTGCTCCTTCCACAATCATTATCTGAGCAGAAGTCCTGAATATTACCGACAGAAGGCAAAAGAAAAATCAGAGATGCTTTTTTCAATTGTCGACAAGCTCTTCAGCGGAGGCAGGCCACCTGAGCAGAACTATAAGAGCTGTGACGGGTTGTTCAGCCTTCATAAAAAGACTGATCCTGTGATCTTCGATCGTGCTTGCGAAATAGCATTGGAATGTGGTTACAGCTCTTACCGATACCTTCTTACAACTATCGAAAATCTTAAGAAATCACCCAAAACAGTTGTGAATGAAACACCCAGATCACTTCCATCACATAATAACATCAGGGGGAAAGAATATTACTCACAAACCATTATAAACTTTTAAAGATGAAACAAATTGAATCACAGCTAACCCGGTTAAGACTAACCGGCATGAACAAAGGATGGAAATCCATTGTAGAAACCCGAAGGGTGCAGGAACTATCTTTTACCGATGGACTGCAATTGCTTCTTCAGGCGGAAGAAGAAGAACGATCGATCAAGCGTTTTGAACGATTAAAAACCAATGCCCGGTTCCGCTACCAGTCAAGCATCGAAGAAATCCATTTTGATGCATCCAGAGGCTTGAGCCAGGATCTTATTACTTCACTCGCAACGTGTGATTATATTACAAAAGGAGAATCGGTTCTGATCACCGGGGCCACCGGTTGCGGAAAAAGTTTTATTGCCACTGCACTTGGCCACCATGCATGTTTACATGGAAAAACAGTCGGATATTACAACACGCAAAAGTTGCTTATGAGAATAAAAATGGCAAGGTTAGATGGCAGTATTATGAAATTTTTTGATAAACTTGCAAAAAACTCGCTTTTGATCCTTGATGATTTTGGTTTATCGCACCTGGAACAGCAACAACAGTACGATCTAATGGAAATTATTGAAGACAGGCATGGCAGGGCTTCTACAATCATTGCAAGTCAGCTACCGGTTGGTAGTTGGTACGAAATAATAGGAGAAGCCACCATCGCAGATGCGATACTTGACCGACTGGTGCATACATCACACAGAATTGAACTTAAAGGAGAAAGCTTAAGAAGAAAAAAATAACTGCAAAAATGTCATACGACGCCTGTTCTTTGAAATAAAACCTTAAGGGGGGTCAATATCCCGGAATAGGGGTCAATATGACCGGAATATCCAATCGTACGACTTAAGATCGGTCATCTTAACTATCAGTCGTACCAAAGTGGAATTGAAACATGTAGCTAAATAGTCCATAGCTGACAATACAGCATCCTATCAGTCGTACCAAAGTGGAATTGAAACAGGCAATGAAAAGAAGGAATACGGTAGATGAAGATTCTATCAGTCGTACCAAAGTGGAATTGAAACAACAAACCTTGCCGGCGATGGGAGGGGGATTTATTCTATCAGTCGTACCAAAGTGGAATTGAAACCGAGCTGATTGGCAAGGTTCTCCTTTTCGGCTGTCTCCTATCAGTCGTACCAAAGTGGAATTGAAACCCGGCTAAGAACCAGCGCTCCTCAATGAAAATGACTCTA
>CAIWTA010000186.1 GCA_903915465.1 uncultured Bacteroidales bacterium
AATACAACATCATGTACAATAACCTACAACTGGAAGGAGGATCTTGTGCCTCCACAGTTTGCACATTGTCCGCAAGGTCCGGTTAACTTGCCTTGTAATACAAAGCCTATCTTAGGAGAAATTCTGTATGAGATTGGCCCGATCACAGACAACTGTCCGGGTCACATCGATGTTCAGGTAACCGGTGGAATACCGATTCCTACAACAGGGTGTAACTGGACAGCAACATATACGATTACTGCCACCGATTCTTGTGGGAATACCAATGTATGTGCGGTAACTTATAACTGGAAAGAAGACCATGTTGCTCCTGTATTTGCACATTGTCCGAATGGTCCGATTTTATTGCCATGTAATTCACCACGCCCGAAAGAAGCTGATGCTATTGCAGCTGCAGGTGTTGTAACTGACAACTGTTCTGATAATGTTAATGTCCAGGTGACCGGTGGGTTGGTTATCCCAATTGAAGGTTGTGCCTTTTCATCAGTCTTTTCGATTACTGCTACCGATGCGTGCGGCAATACCGCAGTTTGTGTAGTAACCTTCAACTGGAAAGAAGACAATATACCACCAGTTTATGCTCATTGTCCGGTTCACCCGATCACCCTGCCATGCAATGCACCACGCCCAACAACTAATATGGCTGTGGAAACTGCTGGTCCGGTAATTGACAACTGTTATGTTGATAACATCCAGGTAACCGATGGTGGAGTGATTGCAACAACAGGTTGCTGGTTTACGGAGACCTTCACCCTTACGGCTACTGACGGCTGCGGCAATGTTACCACCTGTCATGTAACTTATAACTGGAAAGAAGATCAGACAGCACCTGTATTTGCTCATTGCCCGACATCCGCGATTGAATTGCCCTGCAACGCACCACGACCGACTACTGCCGGAGCGATTGCTGCTGCGGGTACAGTTACCGATAATTGCCCGGGGAATGTATTTTATGTGAATTGCCTGGTACCGATTGATGGTCACTACGACTCGCCAACAATGGTAAGTTATGGAACAGATATCGCAATACGCAATATCGTACTTGCAAACTTCTCGGATTGTTATCCTCTTCCAGTAGCTATCGGCCAGACCGAGATTCACACATATACTTCCGTGGCATCATTTGAATTAAGCCAGAATGGTGAGAATAACTGGGTACCTGGTCAGGCTCCTGCAGCAATAACGATAAAAATTACAAAAACCGGTGAGACTGAAACAGAAAGTTTCTTTGATACCGAGATGCTTACTATGAATATTTCCGGGGGAACGCTTCCCCAGGGATTACAGTTACGGGAGAGCCCGACACTCGCATCAACGGGACAAACATCGATACCTAAGAGCGGAAAATCCAGTACCGAAGAATATGTGATCAACAGTTTCTTTGATGTGTTCACAGAAATCAGTACCGATGCAGGAAATAGCTGGATAGCTGCTATTCAACCCTGGAATGTTAACCTCACAGGACCGGTCATAGTTCATGTAACTCCCGGCAGCATTACACCAACGGCAAACTGCGGTTTTACTCAAACTTTCGCACTTACTGCAACTGATGCCTGCGGGAATACCGCTGTTTGTAATGTAAGCTACAACTGGAAAGAGGATCATACACCACCAGCGTATGCTCATTGCCCGGATGGTGCGATCACTTTACCTTGTAATGCACCACGCCCAACAACCAATATGGCTGTGGATGCTGCTGGTCCGGTAATTGACAACTGTTATGTTGATAACATCCAGGTAACCGATGGAGGAGTGATTGCAATGACCGGATGCTGGTTTACTGAGACATTTACACTCACAGCTACTGACGGCTGCGGCAATGTCACTGTTTGTCATGTAACCTATAACTGGAGAGAAGATCGTGTCAAACCAACATTCACACGGCCTCAGGATATTACTATTTATGTTGATGATAGCGGCAATTACAATGCTTCTGTTTCGGTAACAGGTGATGTTACGAACGAAGCAGATAATTGTTCAACTGTGCTCAATGCAATCTTCTTAGATGAAGTTACCAGTGGTATACCTCCTGTCTGGAGAATTATCAAACGCACATGGAGTCTTGTTGACGATTGCGGAAATGCAGCAGATGATCAGGTTCAGACTATTACGGTAGCTGGTACGTCAGGTGTGAAGACACTCACTCTATCGTTGTTACTGGAAGGATTGTATGCAGGAGAAGGCTCAATGAATCAGACAATGGACGTTGTTGATGGGATGTCTGTACCGAAATGGCCAACTGGTGTTGCAGACCATATTACGGTTGAATTGCACAATGCAGCAATATATGGTACAATTGAATACTCAGCTCCTGATGTTGCACTGAGTACAAACGGTACGGCCTTTGTTACTACACCTGGCGACAAAAACGGTGTTTACTATTTGACCATTAAACATCGTAACAGCATCGAAACTACTTCAGCACTCCCTGTTGATTTCTCAGGAGCCACGATAAGTTATGCATTTGATAAGAAGTCTAAGGCTTTTGGAAGCAACATGGGCTTGATGATCGATGGTGCAGCTGTTATCTATGCCGGTGATGAAAATCAGGATAAAAGTGTGGACGGAAGTGATCTGCAGGATATCGGAAATTTTGCTGAGGTCGCCGCCATTGGTTATATGCCGCAGGACCTCACTGGAGATGGTCTGGTTGACGGAGATGATCTATCCATTGCAGGAAACAATGCTGATTACGCAATAGGAGCGATTCTTCCTTAATATTATCAGAAATCCCCCTGTAAAGTGCGGGGGGATTTCTTTTTATTTTCAAAAAAATAAGATTTTTTTTCCCCCATTCTATGTTGTTAGTTAATATAGTTTCAGTAAATTTACCCACTCAGCTTTTCAAAGCATCTGGTTTCTTAAAAAGATAATTATTAACAAATTAAAACAAAACGTATGAAAAAATTACTCACACAATTACCAAAAGCCATGTTGTTACTTTTTGTGATGCTGGTTTTTGTGCAAGCCAACGCGCAAAAAAGGTATGCACCTGTTGCTGCTGTTGGGTTAAGTGACTATGAGTACACCATTCAAAATGATGTACAGATCTCACCTACCGAAATGACCTTTGAATTA
>CAIWTA010000187.1 GCA_903915465.1 uncultured Bacteroidales bacterium
CATGTAAAGAAAATCGAGGAATGAGCGTCAAAAACTGCGGACTGTTTGAGGAGCGCAGCGACGAGTTTCCGCAGTTTAGCGAATGACGAAGATTTTTAGTGACTTTCAAACAGCGGTGACTTTTCTTTGGTACTTTCTTTTGGTGGAAGCAAAAGAAAGTACAGTAAGGGAAGATAATTTTATTAAGAATTGAAATTGTCGTAAAGAAATATTTAAACAGTCTCTTAATCATTTTTATCATCACTTCATAAAAACTAACCTCCCGGTCATTTAAGAGATTACAATCTTGCGATGGAATCATCTTAATGACCGGGATTGGTCAGCCCCCTCATTTCCCTCCACAATCTGGAATCCCTGAAAATATGTAGCTAAGGTATCCTGTGAAGATTTGATTTATAAGATTCCGGCGCCTTGCACCGAACTTCCTCTTGTCTGGCGAATTACTGTATTGGGCCTAAGGGAAGAGATGGTGTGAACATCATACTGCGTTTTCTCCGGATTTCGAATTTTTTACGGGTCTCTGCCTCTTTGCTTTTATCCGAAATGAAAATGATTGTTCTTCCGCCATCTAAAACCACCGGATATTTGTCTTTAATCGACCCTGAGGTGAGCTTTGATAGTGGAACGTTGGCCTGATGGTTCTTCAGATTCATCCTGTTGTCTAATACGTCGTTTTTCATAGTTAGTTTAGTTAGAGAAAATATAGTTGAGTCAAGTTAAATCAAGCGCTTTTGTAAACCAATTACCAAACCTGATCAGAGATGTAAAAAAGCCCATTGGTAACAGGTGTTGTAAAGATCAATTGTCAGATTGAAACATTCACGAATCCATTTTTATTCGGAATAGGAAATAACTATCGACCCTGCACATTTGAAAGGTCCATGAACACTTGCGATGTTATAAAACTCCAACTTACAATCAATCCCTTTGGCAGTAAGCAGCGACTTCAAATCTTTTGTGCAGAAATCTACCGAAGATTCCATAAAAGAAGAATGCCAAACCACAGAATCCCCGACAGATAAAATCACATAAGATGAATATTCCGGTGATAAAGAAGTGGTAAGTTTTCCTCTTGCCTTAATCTCCTTTGCACCCGAAATCACATCGAAAGGGATTGTGAACTTCAATGAATCTGATGTCACTGAGAATTCGGTTGTCTTGATATTTTGGCTGGGCACATCTACGTTCGGAAGCACTTGGGATTTCTTACATCCAGCAAAAAATAATATCGATATCAGCAAAATTCCAATTGTTTTCATTTGGCAGCGTTTTAGGATTATTATTTTTTTGGAATTCATGGAATATATTTTTTGAAAAACAGTGTCAGTCATTATCTTCAATTAATAGCCACATCTTTTTCTTCGTCCCTTAGATTGTGCTTTTCCGAGATTTTCAATTCTTCAGTAGAAATTATTCATTCGGTTTTAATGTCCTGGCCTTAAAGCGGTCAACTATCAACATTGGTTTCTAAAGAATTCCGGGTAGCGTAGGACAAATGCAAATCCTGTGCCATCTCCGTCAAGGGAAGTTCAAAACATCAATTACATTTTATATACATAAGGTTATCAGAGCATTGCAAATGCTCAATTAAGGGAGTTGATTGTTTAGATTACGAAATGAGGAGATGGTTCTGAAGAAAGTGAATGAATTTTACGCACAATTGTTCGGAATCCAGCCTAATTTTAGCAGAGGAAATGTTGGATTGGTTCCAGGATTTGATGCATAATAATAAAAGGGCATATTGGAACGGAGATTCAAATACTCAAATCTTCACGTCATATACAGTTCCTGCTTTTCAAGGAGTTGCAACAAAGTTGAAAGAGGAAAATCGTGATTAAGAAGCTCTTTAATGAAGTATTAGTCAGGTGAATCTGTGCTTACTTCATCCAGGAAACCTTTAACTGCTTTTGAATTTGGATGATCTGTGCCCAAGGCATTTACCAATATCTGGTAGGCAGAAACCCACAAATCGCGGGCTTTTTCTATTTCTTCAAAATTAGCATGCAGATTGGCGAGATTGGATTTACGAACAGCAACATTGGGGTGATTTACTCCGAACTTAACAAGGTCTGATTCCAGGGCTGTTTCCAATAAACTTCGGGCTTTATCATATTCCCCAAGGTCAGCAAGAACATTCACAAGATTAGACTGGGCCTGCGCAATGAAAGGATGATCCGGTTCGTAAATTTCCTGATGCAATTGCAAGGTTTTCTCAAATAGATCACGGGCAATTTCGTATTCGCCCAGATTATAATAGACATTGGCAAGGTTTGACTGGCAATGAGCTACATAAGGATGTTTTTCTCCAAAGTTTATCAGGTCGGATTTTAACGCATCTTCAAGTAAATCGCGCGCATTTGCATATTCGCCAAGGTCGGAATAAACACTGGCAAGATTGGATTGACAAAGTGCAACGTTGGGATGATTCTTTCCAAAATTTTCTATGTTTGATCGTAATGTTTTCCCCCATAAAACCCTGGATTTTTCATGTTCCCCAAGGCCGGTATACACATTGGCCAGAATTGATTGGCGAATCGCAATATTCGGATGTTTTTCCCCCAGGTTTGCCAGGTCAGAAGCCAAGGCTGTTTCCAATAAATCACGGGCCTTTTCATTTTCTCCCAAATTTCTGTAAATGGCCGCTAAATTAGACCTGCTGACTGAAATTGAAGGATGGTTTTCCCCGAAATTTATTAGGTCAGATGCCAAAGCTGTTTCTAATAAATCGCGTGCTTTTTCGTTTTTTCCCAGGTTTTGATAGACTGTTGCGAGATTCGATTGTGCCTGGGAAATGAACGGGTGGGTTGCTTCATAGTTTTCCAGGTCTATCTTCAATGCGCTCTCCAATAAATCGCGGGCTTTTTCAAATTCACCAAGGTCCTTATATACATGTGCAAGACTGGAATGCTGCAAAGCCACTTTGGGGTGCTTTTCGCCAAAATTTTCAATGTCAGATTGTAAGGCGGTCTCCAATAAGTCGCGGGCTTCTTCAAATTCTCCTAAATCACGATAGACATGGGCAAGATTGGATTGATCAACTGCAATTTCCGGATGTTTTTCGCCAAAGTTTTCAAGGTCGGATTTTAGCGCTGCTTCAAATAACTCGCGTGCCCTCTCAAATTCTCCCAGATCTTTATAAACTTTGGCCAGGTTATTTTGAAGTAACGAAATCTCTTGCGATCTTCTTGCAGGAAAAACTTTAAGAATGGCTTCCCCGAAATGAGCAAATTGAAATTTTAGCAATGCATTTGTGATTTCTTCTTTGTTATTCAATATTGATGAAACTTTTTCAATGAGCTGAATGACATCATTGGTTGTTATGTTTAGCTTAATTATCAGTGCTTCCCTGAGCAATGGATGCATCATGTAAGTTCCTGTTTCCGGATCATTTTTCAAATATCCTTGCAAGGAAAGGTCATCCAATTTGCCTGGAAATGAACTATACCAATCCAGCTTTTCTACTTGTAATAATTGTTTAAGTGATTCTGTATCAATCCAGAGAGAGGGAAGCGCAAGAAATTGTTTCAATACCCAGGTCTCATTTTCTCCAAAATTACTTAAATCAAAAATTCCCATAAGGAATGCTCTGATTCTATCAGATTGCTTTTGCCCAAACAATGAAGATGAAAGGCTTTTGTGTGTTTTGCCAATCAAATTCTGCTTCACCATTTCATAAGTCAGGTGATTAACGAAACATGATTTTGCCAGGATTTCTATTAACAAAGTGTGAAAATCAAGCGCGCAAACAATTGTGCGAACCTGGTCGACAGTAAATTCTTTACAATGCGAATGAAAAAGCTGTACTGCTTCATCTTCAGCCAAATGCCCGAGTTCAACCACTTGAAAGCGGGAAAGCCGCTCTTTAGATGTTATTAGCACATGCCAGTTGGGAGCTGAAGGCAATTTCTCATAGTATACCGAAAGGCTCATATTTGCACAGTCCAATATAAGCAGATTGGGTTTGTCACTGCTAAGGGCGGATAGCTTATTAAAACATTCCGTGATCATTAAATCAGCGGTCTTATTTAAAACCCCAAGATTGGTCAACAAGGGGAAATTGGTAAGAATTGTTTCTTCAAGAGAATCATCGATAGTCAGCCAAACAAAATGGTCATAATCTTCATAAAATTCTGTAGCATAAACCGAAGCTAAAGTCGTTTTCCCAATCCCGTCCTGACCTTTCAGCAAAACTGCTTTTTGATCCTTAGCTAAAATATTCCGCAGTTTTTCCAGATCCTTTGAACGCCCTATGATTTCTTGTCTCCGGATCCTGTGAAAAGGAGTAATTTCCTTCGGAATTATTTCAGTTTTCTTCATCTCGTGTAATTGTGGATTTGTTGAGTTAGCGAATTTGCGCAATTCTTTGAATAACTGATTTACAGGGAATTATTTGTCATTTGCTTGTGCAAACTCAAGACTGAGAATAATATTCACTTCTGAACCTGCATTTAAATTGCCATATTCATGTTTTGCTGTTCCTCAAAAGTTATTGATGTCCGGATTTTCTCCTGATGATAATTTTTTGAAAATAACTTTCTTTACCGACCTGGATTCTAATATAATAGGTTCCTTCGTTTACTTCATTACAAAGTAATGTAGCCGATAAGATTCCTGCAGGACAATTATCCAGTATCATTGATTTGACGATAATTCCCGTAATGCTGATTAGTTCGACTTGTACCTGACATTTTTGTAATAGTTTCAGTTTTAAGTGGATGAGCTGATCTGCAGGATTCGGAAATATCCTTGCAGTAAAAGATGATTTTTTGTCAATGCTGATTGCCACAAAATCCAGCCATTCCGATTGAGAAGAACTACAGCCGTTCAGGGTAACAATGTCCATATAGAGACCGTTTATGGTCGGTTGATAAATATTTGAAGTAGCGCCTGGGATTAATCCGGCTTCATTGAACCATTGGTTTCCTTCAGGTGCGTTGGAAATCAGGCTATCACCTTGCTGAATAATTAGCGGTACAGGAGGCACAGGGATAACGGTAACCGGGTAATTTGGGGAAGGAAGACCATCTCCGCATAAGTTATTTCCATATACCTGGATATTCCCGGAAATTGCGGAGTTTGAGAAATCTACATGAATCGAATCTGTCAATTGACCGGAAATAATTGAGCATTCTGCAGGAATTGTCCAGATATAGGTGATGGCGTTCGTGACAGGAGGAATAAAATAAAGTACACCTGTTGTTCCTGCGCAAACAGCTTGTGTTCCGGCAATCGTCTGGGCAGCACCAGGCAATTGATTTACGGTGACAAGAAAAACGGAAGGAGAGGCGGGTGTACAGCCTGACAAGTTGGAATAGGATAAAGATACAGTCTGGTTTCCAGGGAGGCTCCAGTGAACCTGGATCACATTTGTTCCGGTACCGCTCACTATAGTTCCTCCGGAGGAAGTTGACCAGGAATAGTTTGTCATTCCGGGCTCTGTTGAATAAGGATAATTGCCGGAGTTAACGCAAATGTTTGAACTACCTGTGATGGTTGGAACAGGCAGTGGATTGACTTTTACTTTCAGGATATTCGTTGGTGCACTATTGCAGCTGGTTTGGGAAGATTGAATTTGCCGGAAATACGTTGTTGCGATCAAAGGTACAGGTTGGTAGTTAATCCCAGTGGCGTTGTTAATGTCGTAAAAGTTTATACTGTCAGACGAATTTTGCCATTGGTAAGAATAAGGAGAACTTCCACCTGTCGGAGCTACACCTGTGAGAATAGCCGGAGCATTATTGTAACAGATACTTTGGTTTCCGCTGATTGATCCGGTTACAAATGCAGGATAGATGGAAATTCCTGAAATGATAAGGGAAAATGCCTGAGAGCCTCCTGAAAGTACACCTTTATGATTGACTGTAAGCGTATGGCACCCTGTTCCTGGATTCGCGACTAAGATCTGCTCAACATTATCTCTGATATTATCACCAGTTGTCGCAGCTGATGAAGGATTTGCATGATCAAGAACCCATGGTTTATAAGTGTTTCCATCAATACGAAGATCCAGGTCGTTAACAAGCATTATCATTGGAGGGTTCAGAGAAGCAGGAGGAGGAATTCCGGGAGGATCTGTCCAGCAAATAGTTGCCCGTAATGGCTCTGTTCCATTTGATTTGATCTTCATGGAATAGGTTGTTCCATTCATCAATGTTGTCTCCTTGATCAAGGCAGTTGTAGTATTGCTGATAGCAGAAGCAGCTTTGGCGGTATTCAGTAAACCCCATCCATACATATAGTCTGGGCCTGAATAGCTTCCTGCTTCATCAGCGGTATGAATTGCAATTCCTTTTAAAGTTGCCGATCGCATGTAAGAACCATGAAGGTTATGGTAGTGTTCCTGAAGCAAAGCCAGGGATCCTGTTGTATTTGGAGTGGCCATGGAAGTGCCGCTCATACTTAAATAAGCATTGTCATTTGCAGATCCGGTAGAGTAAAGGTTGATTCCATCGGCAACAACATCAGGCTTTATGCGCCCGTCATCTGTTGGTCCGGTTCCGCTGAAAGAAGCCATCACAACATCGGAAGGAGAAGAATATCCATTAGGAATTCCATAAACAGCGCCAACAGCCAGGATATTTTTACTGACACCCCATCCGCTGGAAATGCAATCATATCCGGAGGGCATTCCATCGATATTCCTGATGGCCGTTGATAAGACCCAATCATTTCCATCGTACACATAATGTGAAACAGGCTGCACTGAAGGTCCTTCACCCCGGTCATTACCGGTAGCCTTGCAAGGCAGGTAATAAGGAGCATTATAAGTGATGGAGTCAACAATGGCAGCATCTGAAGAATAGAATCCAAATTCATAATCTTCCACAGGGCTGATCGCAGGATCTCCGTACCAGTACCAGGAAGTCCCATTGTAATACCAGCCTGTAATATAGATGTAGGAAGAATTGGAAAGCAATGCTCCGTTGCCGGCTTCTGAAGCCATTTCTGCGTAATCATCCCACCAGTCAAATGCACGAAGTAAAGCCTGGTTCGCCATTCCGTGTGCATTGCTGACAACCCCCGTAGCCAACATAGTTCCAGCTACATGCGTCGAATGCGTTGCAATATACGTACCAACGTCGCCCTGCGTTATTCTGCCGATAAGTTCCTGATGAGTAGGACGAACGGCACTCTCATCCCATTCTCTTAAAGTTATTCCTGAACCGGATAAATTTAACCCGGCAGCTCCGCCATTCCAAACTTTGTTAGTAGAAACAGTCTTTGCTGCATTAAGATTATTCGTTAAAAAATATACCGGGATCCCATTTCTGCCCAGTTCTTTGAGCTCAACACATGTTCCGTCTTCCCAACTTTTCTTTAGCATCCATCCTTTCTTTATGGCTTGTTCGGCAGCCTGGAAACGCTTTCTTTCCGATTGCAACTGCAATTTCTTCGAAAATATTTTCAGTTCTGCTGTATTTGTTGCCTGACGAATGTTCTGAACGTCCTGCTGATTTTGAGAATATAAAGGATTTACAGAAGAAGAGAGGATAAATCCGCCTAGAAAAAACATTAATAGACTTCCCGTAAAAACACTTTTATTCATTGGTTAAGAAACGATAAATGGAAGAAAAGCTACATTATGTTTAAGCAAATGTATAATGATTTTTTACAAATTATCCATGAAAGTCGATATTGTGAATCATGAATTTTGCATGAAGTAAAGTTTTGCAGATCTCTGGCATATACTCATTCACTGCATTGACGCTGCCGGGTAAGGCGTACACCAGACTATCTCCCAAAGTTCCTGCAATACTTCTGCTCAGTAAAGAAGCAGGTTTTCCTGTAGCAAATTTGACCCGGATCATTTCCATTATTCCGGGGATCTCCTTGTCGAGTAAAGATTTGATTACTTCTGGCGTGAAATCCCGTGGTCCGATTCCTGTTCCTCCGGTTGTAAAAATGAAGTCTACTGATTCTTCCCGAGCCTTTAGTAAAAGGGCTTTTAACATATCCGGATCATCAGGAATCAGCAAAGAATTGACAGATAACGGAAGATGATTGCCGGAAAAATAATCTTCCGTTAACTGTTGTATTCTGGGGCCTGATTTATCTTCATATACTCCGCTGCTGGCCCGGTCGCTTAAAGTGATCACAAGAACTTTGAAAATTTTTGGGTGATATTTTAAATCCATTCCCGGAGAAAGCCTTCCTGGTTTGATCACCCGGCAAAAGATTCCTTCTTTCGGCATCACGCATTTCCCGACTTCTTTAAAGATTGTACATGAAGTGCCGTGGCATTCCTTACCGATCTGGGTGACCTCCATCTCAATTTCATTGTTTGAAAAACGGTCAAGAGGATTCACTTTCCACAACTCCATTCCTTGGGTCGTAATATTTTCAGCAAATTCCCCAAATTTAATATTTCGACCGGTTTCTTTTTCGAATTTTTCAATGCTTTCCTTCCCAAGTAAACTGACCTGCCTGTTCCAGGGACCGGAATGGGCATCACCTGCAAGACCAAACAAAGTAAGCCCGACAGAATCGACTGAATGCTTGACAGTCCCGATTTTTTCTGAAATATTCAGGGAAACAATTGTTATCTTTTCGTTCATCTGATGAAGTAATGTTGGTACAGGTTAAAATTTTAGCCTACCCGTCAATTCAGGCTTTTCTTGGTTTTCCGGAGTAATTTAATCTGGTCAATCACCATTCCTTTATCAACTGCTTTGCACATGTCGTAAATCGTGAGAAGACCTGTGGCAACAGCTGTCAGCGCTTCCATTTCAATCCCGGTTTGTCCGACACACCGTGCTTCGCTTGTGATTGTTACACCGGTTTCATCAATGGTGGCATTAACATCCATTTTGGTGATCTGTAAAGGATGGCATAATGGTATCAGCTCACTGGTCTTTTTTCCACCCTGGATCCCGGCGATTTCAGCGATTGTAAGCACATCACCTTTCTTTAATTTATTTTCCCGTATCAGTACCATGGTAGCAGCACTGAGGGATATATGACCGATTGCAGATGCGCTTCTCAGCATGTCTGGTTTGATGCTCACATCTACCATCTGTGCCTTACCTGATGCTGAAACATGTGATAGTTTTTCCATTATCCTCCAATGTTGTGAAATTTATTTACACTGTTTACCGTTCCTTTTTCCGGTTTTACATGGATAGCTTTTCTCAGGGCTTCACTTACACCGAGTTCGCGGATATTGAAACCAATATTGTCGAAAAGACAAGGTTTGATGATGCCATTGGCAGTCAGCCTGAGCCGGTCGCAAAGGTTGCAGTCACCTCCTGTGCCTCCCTCCACTTTGGAGAATCCGCCGTTTCCGAGATTCATCTCATGAATAAATCTAACGTCAAGTCCATTGTTTTTGCAGAATTGCTTAACTTCCATGGCATTCTGTTCAGATGATGAAACCCTCACAACACAGTTGATCTTTATAGGGCCAAGGTTTGTTTTCTTTGCAGCTTCAATTCCATTAAAAACCTTGTTGATGTTCCCTCCCCTGGTGATCCGGGCATAATTTTCAGGATTCACTGTATCCAGACTGATATTGACCCTGTGCAGGCCGGCTTTCGCAAGCCCTTCAGCATATTGATCGAGCAGGATTCCATTCGTGGTAAGCCCTAAATCGGTAATTTCATTGATTGCAGTTATCATTTTAACAAAACTTGTAACCCCTTTTCTGACAAGTGGCTCTCCACCCGTGATCCTGACTTTGGTAATGCCGAGCCGGACTGCTTCTCGCACAACTTCCATGATCTCCTCATAAGAAAGAATATCCTTATGATCCATCAGTTTGATTCCTTCCTCCGGCATGCAGTACAGGCATCTTAAATTGCACCGGTCGGTAATGGAAATCCGAAGATAACTGATGTCCCTGTTATATCTGTCTAACATTTATAATTTTCCCTTTTTCGAATAAGGTTTCCCCGATTTCCATCATGCTTATCCCATTGGCCATTGAATACGCATTAATATGAGCAGAGCCATGATATTCCAGAGGAAACACTTCACCGTGTTCGACTTTCACTGGTATGATTGATTTTCTGGTGGATTTTGACCGGGAATAATCAATTCCTATTGGCAATAGTAAATCAACAGGTGGCGAAGAATCTCCCATCATCTTGCGCAAGAATGGCTTAATTAACATCTCAAAAACAACAAATGCAGAAACAGGATTCCCGGGGAGTCCGAAAATAAACTGATTTCCCCTTCTTCCAAAAATGGTAGGGCGTCCGGGTTGGATGGCAATACTTTTAAAGAGAATCTTGACTCCAATTTTATCCATCACTTCGGGCACATAATCATAATCTCCTATTGATACGCCACCTGTGAGAAGAACGATATCGTATTGATCGAGGGCATTTCTAATTAACATAGTAAGTGAAGTCTCCGTATCCAGGGCGATTCCTTCATAATGCGGATTGGCTCCTGCTTTGATTAACTGCCCCATCAACTGATATGCGTTTGAATTCCTGATATGGGAAGGGGAAGGAACATGCACAGGTTCAACCAATTCGTTGCCTGTTGACAACACACCTACTTCTGCACGGTTAAAAACGAGAGGATTGATTTTCCCGACTGAAGCTAAAACTGCAAGATGTTGCGGGCGGATATAAGTTCCTGTTGAAAGGACAAGCTCTCCTTCTTTGATATCTTCGCCTTTGAAGCAGATATTCCGGCCAGATTCTTTTGCGATGAACCGGATGTTACCATTTCCAAGGGTTTGTGTGTCTTCAACCATGACAACCCCATCAGCTCCTTCCGGAATCATTGCTCCTGTCATGATCTTCGCACATTGACCAGCTTTCAGGATCTTTTCCGGTATTTTTCCGGCTGGGATAACTTCCACCACTTTTAAGGTCAAAGCGAGATCTTCCATGCGAACCGCAAATCCGTCAACAGCAGACTTATCAAAAGGTGGCATGTCGAGATCAGAAAAAACCTCCTCAGCAAGCACCCTGTCGAGGGAATTCATCATCTGAACATGCTCGGAACGCAAGGGCTGAGCGTTGCTCATCACTATTTCAAAAGCTTCTTCGAATCGGATCATTTGAATTAACAATTAATGGGTGAGTACAATCAGAAAAGTATGCTTACAAAGATACAACTATCCAGAATTGTAAGTTTTAATCCTTGATGAATCTGACAGCCGTTGCTTTAAAATGGATCCATAGTACCGATCCTTCAGTGATATCGAGCGTGTTAATGCTTTCCCGGGTAATCAGCGCATGAATCCTGATGCCAATATCCAGGATCACTTCAACACCATTTGATGCGGGAATTATTTCAGTAACCCTGCCCGAAAAATTATTAAGCGCACTTGATTGCATCATTTCTTTTGACAGGAAAATATCTTCACCTCTAAGAATCAGGCAGCCTTTTCCTGCCGGTTCATCTGTTTCAATCCTGATCCTGATCTTGTCTTCCACCAATCCATAACTGGCTTCGTTTTCCTTTATCAGCCGTACTTTAAAAAAGTTTTTAACACCTACAAAGTGAGCGACAAATTCGAATTTTGGAAACCGGAATACCTCTTCCGGCGTTCCTTCCTGGATAATCTTTCCTTTGTCGATCACTGCAATTTTATTTCCCAGGGAAAGAGCTTCCTCATAATCATGTGTTACATGAAGGATCGTCTGACCCTGGCGATGTATCTTACGAAGCATTGAACGAAGATCTGCCTTTAGAAGCGTATCAAGAGAAGCCAATGGTTCATCCAGCAAAAGCACCAATGGCTGCTGAATCAGGGTTCTTGCAAGCGCGACCCGCTGAAGCTCTCCACCCGACAAAGTTGAAGGACGCCTGTGCAGAAGTTCAGCAATTCCAAGAAGAGCAGCGGTTGAAAGAACTTTCTCCTGTTTTTGCTTATGATTTAATTTGTCGCCATGTAGTGAATATCCAATATTTTCCATGACAGAAAGGTGCGGAAAAATTGCATGATCCTGAAATACAAGGCCGATCCTTCGTTGCTGAATTTTTTCATGGGTAATATCTCTTCCTTCAAGGAAAACCGAACCCTTATCAGGCTGAACCAATCCTGCAATTACTTCCAGTAGCATTGACTTTCCTGCTCCGGATTCACCCAATAACATAAAATAATCCCCTTTTTCAACGTTAAAAGAAACAGCATTCAGACTAAATCCGGGAAAGTTTTTAGAGATTTTATCCAGTTTCAACATAGTTGTTCTGCCTTTCGTTGTTTATTCAATTTGTCGATATCTTATTCAACATTCTTTTCTTTGGCTAACGAACGAAGCAGGATAAAAACGGAAAGAGAAATCAGGATGAACAGGACTGAAACAGGTCGTGCATATTTTAATCCGAAGGATCCAAACCGTTCAAAAATCAAAATCGGTGTGATCATCGGGTGGTAAGCAACCATGATAACGGCACCGAATTCGCTCATTCCGCGGGCAAACATCAGAATCAATCCTGAAACAATATTTCTCCATGCCAGTGGAAGTGAGATGGTGAAAAACACCCGGGTTGGTGATGCTCCTAATGTTAGCGCCGCTTTTTCAAGACGCTCAGGAACACCTGCAAAACCATCACGTGCAGCATTGATCAGATAAGGAATGCTGACGAACGCCATGGCAATGGTGATACCTGCAGGATTCCCGACAAAATTCAACCCTACCGATGAACCTATTTTCCCCATAAGACTGTCGCGAGAAACGAAACCAAGAATTGCTATTCCTGCAGCCGAATGAGGTATCACAACCGGGAGATCGATAATTCCGGTGATCAATTTTTTCAATGGAAATTTTTTTCTGACAAGCAGGTAGGATAAAGGAATGGCCGCAATCGCAAAGATCAGCGTACCGGTCATGGAAGTCCAGATGGTCAGCCAGATACTATCCCTGACTTCAGTTTCTTTGGCCGTTTCAAACAGACTGACCGGGCTGGTTTTGAGAAATATCCCAAGCAATGGAGCCAGGATAAAAAGCAGTACCAATGCACCAAGAAAGATAAATATATGGTGTAAAGAAAGGACCTTTTTCAATTGATAATTCTATCAATAAATAAGCAGTATCTCAGACAAAGCTTTCACAGCCCGATCAGAGAAGAAATCACAAGCGGGGAATATCCTGAATTTTCCACCATCTTTTTCCTTTTCACACGGAACTATGAGGACTTCCGCCTGGTCATTTCGATTCACTATTTCACTGTACGAAAACGCTGACCTGTATCCGTCTTTTCCCACCAGGATAACTATTCCCTTTTGGAGATTATTTTTATCCATCCTGAAATGAGTTGAAAGGACTTCTTTCAGATAAACTCCTGTGAAAGGCTGAGTGCTGTGAATTCCACGTCCCCGGCCATAAAAGATTGTATGAACTGTTTCATTCTGGAATTTCCTTGGTAGTTCAGTAATTTTTCCCACCTCTTTTTCTCCATTAAAGATTTTCACCTCATTTGAATACAATGGCGTTAAATCGCGGTTTACAGGAATCGAACGGGCATAGGATTTTACGGTAATTTTTACAGGATTGGAAATGTTGCGTTCGGTGATCAGGTCGTTGGCAACAACAAGTTTGCTTTCTTTGGGCAATGGCCAAAGGTCCTTTGTTTTACTTGGAACAATCCGGGCTACACTTGTGGCAATGATCGAATTATGAAGGAAATTGGGATAGTAGATTTCTCCCCAGCTCAAAATTACTTTTTCTCCGTTTGAATTTTCAATCTCCACGAAGAGATCGATGATTGGCTTATACTCTGCGGCATTCTTCTTCTTAATAATACGGTCATTCAGAATATCAAAAAGGGAATAACCATCATACCGGTATGCCCCGACGAAAGAATCCTGACCTTCTCCTTGCAAAATGGTTTCTTTCACAATTACCAAGTGTTTTGAAAGCTTGGAAAAATCGACTTTCCCGGGATTTTCAATTTCACCGGTAATTTCAATTTCACTTCCAGGAAGTGTGTAAGTCTCTGTATTGTCGTAAAAGTTGTTGTTCCTGTCTGAAGAATCAGCAGCCGGGGTGATGGCAATCTTGTTGGTGTTGTTATTCATCGTCTGGGCTTTCATGTCTGCATGGAAAGCAAAGGATAAAAGTAACAGGATAATTGATACATTCAGAAAAAGTTTCATAGGTTTATGGTTGAAAGGTTTATAAGTTGATAAGTCGAAAGTCGAAAGTCAAAAGTCGAAAGTCGAAAGTCAAAAATAATCAACAGCCTATTGCATATCGTTTAAAGCAATAATCGCAAAAGCCGGAAAAACCTATTCATGGTTTGCCGGGTTTAGCAAACAGCCGCAATTCTTTTGGTAATTTTTCATAATTCCCGGTTTCCATTGGGATCACAGACGGTTGCCCATTCTTTTCCATGATCTTCATCCCTCTTTCCCTGCTCAGTAAAAACTCAAGGAATACAATTGCCGCCGTCTTGTTAGGAGCATCACGCAACATGGTAACACCATAGATCATCGGTTCACCTTTTATCACTTCCTTTTTTCCTGGCTCTTTCCCGTTAATTTCAGTAGAAGCCGTTGCATAAAGACTTGCGTTGGCCATGTCCCTTAAGTTGATCTCATCAGGAAGCCGGATAAATTTCAATTTATGTTGTATTGCAACAGAACGATAGAGGAAGATATAATCAATACTTCCCGATTCAAGCATAGCAACCAGATCAACTTCTTTGGGACGCATATAATTTTGATCCTTATCAGTGATTGTTTTCTCAAGACCGGGTTTTTTGTAATATTTCTCAGCAAGCTTTAGCGTCAGGACCGTACGGTAGCCACAAGGATCTGAATTAGGATCTGCCCGGCTAAAAGCCACATCTTTTTTCAACAAGAGGTCATACCAGTTCTTTCCGTTGATTTGTGAAGCATACCTCGAACTCTCATGGAACACAATGGAAAGTTCATTACTGACAAATTTGATGTTCCAGTCAGCATATTTTGGAATCAGCATATTATCAATTACAGAGTAATCGGATGATGCAAGAATATCACAGGGACGATTTAAATCCGTGATCTTACGGGCAGAAGCAACACTACCTGCTGATTCCAGCAAGATCTTAACATTCGGGTACAACTTTTTGAATTCATTTGCCACTTCTTTCATTGGCACCGAAAGACTCCCGGCATGAAAGATGATCAGGTCACCGGAAAGAGTTGGAATCTTCGATTGAGATAATCCAACAATTGACAAAAACAATAATAATACAAATAACAGGAAGAATCTTTTCATAAAAATAAAAATGTGTTTTTTGGCGTGTTATAGAATCAACTATGAGACTGCTCCGAAAAATATATATTTGGACTAAAGTCCATTAACAAACTGATTATCAATAACCCCGACCTTAAGGTCGGGGTTAGGCAGATCCCGAAAATATAGGGCTTTAGCCCAATACCATTCTTGGATAGCTAATTTTAGAGTGGGCTTAACTATTTTTTCAGATCCTTTATTAACGTGTCAAATCCCTTTACAATCACGGAATCTACCGAAGCATGAAACCGATCGAAAGCCATGACAAACTTTTTGCCCTCCTGGGTAAGTTTAGTTGTCCCGCCATCATTTCCTCCGCGGTGCTTTTCAAGCAGTGGAAACCCAAAAAATGTTTCAATTTTTTTTAAACTTCCCCAGGTCCGCCTGTAAGTCCATCCGAGCTCATCACAAGCAGCTTTTATTGATCCCTTCTCCTCTATCAATTTGAGTATCTTCCATTTCCCGTCGCCAAGAATACCCTTTCCATCCTTATCCGATAACCAAATCTTGTAATTTAACTGGATACCAGAGAGTTTGTTCTCAAATGATTGTTCCATGCCACAAATTTGGGTAAAAATACAATTTTATACGATATGTGTTTACCGACATATCCGACAATTATATTAGAATTGTTCTAAATAAAGAATTACCTTTGCAGCGGTCATGTACATGTCGATATGCAATAATAAACATATCGTAAAAAGATTATTTTTGCAAAAATTTGAGACTTATGAATAACGCAATATTTAATATCGGACGGCCTGAGAATGAACATTCACTCGATTATGCGCCAGGTTGTAAAGAAAGAAAAGCGCTCAATGCCGAGCTTGATAAATTAAGTGCTGAGGTTCAGGATATTCCTTTGATTATTGGGGGAAAGGAAGTCAGAACAGGGAATGTTGGTGATGTTGTTATTCCACATGACCACCAGCATGTTCTCGCACATTATCATAAAGCTGGGGAGAAGGAAATTCAACAGGCAATTTCTGCAGCTTTGAAAGCCCATAAGTCGTGGGAATCATTTCCGTGGGTCGACCGGGTTTCGATTACTTTAAAGGTTGCTGAGTTAATTTCCAGGAAATACAGATTTGTGTTGAATGCTGCCACCATGCTTGGTCAGGGGAAAAACGCGTACCAGGCTGAAATTGACGCTGCATGCGAGACCATTGACTTTTTAAAATTCAACGCATTTTTCATTTCCGAAATTTATAAAGAACAGCCACACTCACAACCAGGAATTATCAACAGGGTTGAATATCGCCCGCTGGAAGGATTCGTTCTGACTGTTTCGCCTTTCAATTTTACTGCTATCGGATCAAACCTGAATATGGCACCGGTGTTGATGGGCAATACGGTTGTGTGGAAACCCGCTACCACATCTATTTTGTCAAATTATATTCTGATGAAAATTTATCAGGAAGCCGGAGTTCCTGATGGTGTGATAAACTTTATCCCGGGGTCCGGGAGCCTGATTGGAAAAGCAGCAATGGCTCACCGCGATTTGTCGGGTGTTCATTTTACAGGTTCTACCGCTACATTCAACAGTATCTGGAAACTGGCTGCTGATAATATGTCAAATTATAAATCTTATCCGCGATTGGTGGGTGAGACAGGAGGAAAAGATTTCATCTTTGTTCATTCTTCTGCAGATCCGCAGGAAGTGGCTGTTGCCATTGTCCGTGGAGCATACGAATACCAGGGCCAGAAATGTTCTGCAGCGTCTCGAGCCTATCTTCCGGAATCCCTATGGAAGGAGATCAGGGAACGGATAGCAGAGATGATATCCAGGATTACTGTTGGTGATGCCAGGGAATTCAGCCATTTTATGAATGCCGTGATTGATGAAAATTCCTTCGACAACATCATGGGATATATTGATCATGCCCATAAATCGACTGATGCAGAAGTGATTTTCGGAGGAAAAGGCGATAAATCAAAAGGATACTTTGTTGATCCAACCGTTATTCTCACTACAAATCCTCATTTCAAGACAATGGAAGAAGAGATTTTCGGACCGGTCATGACAATTTATGTTTATAAAGACAAGGATTTTGAGCAAACGCTTAATATTTGTGATGAAACCTCTCCTTACGGGTTGACCGGATCTGTATTTAGTAAAGACCGCGATGCACTGAATACGGCTTGCCGGATTCTCCGTTATGCAGCAGGAAACTTTTATTTCAACGATAAACCCTCAGGAGCGGTCGTCGGACAACAACCATTTGGTGGTGCCCGTGGTTCGGGTACCAATGATAAATCTGGAAGTTTCCTGAATCTTTTAAGATGGGTAAATCCCCGGACGATCAAGGAAACACTGATGCCGGCAACAGAGTTCACTTATCCGTTTATGAAAGAGGACAAGTGTCAAAATCGATCAACTTAACCCATTTACAAGGAAAGCCGGTTGAATTGAGAAAGACCTCTTCTAAAATCAACTTGAGAGCCTTTTTTCAGAAAGAAAATATTTTTTCTGTGAATGCGTTTTATCTGTTTGTTGCACTTCAACTCAGCTGCTGATCATCTATAAATCCTAAAATCCCCAGCATGATAAAGCCTTTTTTTCTTTCGTTAGTGATAATGCTTGCAATCATTGCAATTTCATCATGCAGACAATCAAAAAAAGATCAGGCACATGACGCTCTTGTCTCCCACGTTGATTCTACTATTAAACCAGGAGATGATTTCTTTCTATTTGCCAACGGTAAATGGTTCAGGCAACACCCGATTCATGCAAGTGAAGTTTACAATGGCTTCAATCAATTGATGGAGGAGTTGAGCTATACACAGATCCGGAAAATCTGCGAATCTTCTGCAGCAATCAAAAATGCTCAAAGAGGAAGCGTGAAGCAATTGATTGGTGATTTTTATTATTCGGGCATGGATAGCGTAAGCCGCAATAAAAAAGGGCTTTCGGAATTATCAGGAGATCTGGCCAGGATAGAAGTCATTCGTGATCTCAGGGGTATTATCAATTTCAGTGCGTACATTCAATCACTTGGCGGTTCATCCTTATTCGATTTTGGCATTGGGCAGGATGAAAAAATCAACTGCAAAAATGCTGTTTATTTTGCTCAGGAAGGATTAAGCCTGCCTGACCGATATTATTATTTCGATACCAATTCCCAAAGTGTTTCAATCCGCAAGAAATTCATCAACCATGCGGAAAGTGTTTTCATCAGTCTGGGATACAGTAAAAACAGAGCAAGGGCTGCTGCCGGAAAACTGATGGAACTGGAAACCGCTCTGGCAGGAAACACGCGTAACGCTGATGAAACCCGTGATCCATGGATGAATTATCATAAAATGACATATCAACAATTTTCTGAATTGACTCCGGATATTGATTGGAATATTTTTATGGATTATTTCGGTTTGCACAATGTGGACAGTGTGATTGTGCGACAACCGGAATTTTTTGCAGCGCTGAATAAGGATATCAGATCATATCCGGTCGATAGTTGGAAAATCTATCTTACTTATCATTTTGTTAGAGCTATGGCCGCTTATGCGGATGATAAAACATACCGTGAATTTTTTAATTTTTATGCATCAACTCTCAATGGAACAAAAGAACAATGGAAACGATCAAAACTTATATCCGAACAAACGAATGATGCACTGGGAGAACTTATCGGCCAGGTTTATGTGGATAAATATATACATAAGGGGACAAAAGAAAAACTGGTTGAAATAGGCAATACCATCAAAACGGTGTTTGCTGAACGCATAAAAGCGCTCGACTGGATGAGCAGCGCTACAAAAGAAAAAGCATTGAATAAGCTCAATACGATGAGGATGAGGGTTGGTTACCCTGATAAATGGAGAGATCTCAGTACTATAAAAATTGATCGCTCATCGTACATGAAAAATGAGATGAATGTTAATCAATGGGAATACAAATACATGATTTCACAGTATGGAAAACCTGTTGACAGGAATGTATGGAGAATCAACCCACAGTCATTTGATGCAGAATATGATCCTGCTGAAAATACCGTAACCATTACGGATTTTAATATTAATATTCCCGGTTATGAACACAAGATTGCTGACGATGCTATCCTCTATGCAATCATCGGGACTACATTCGGACATGAAATCACACATGGATTCGATGACCAGGGTTGCCAGTACAATGCACAGGGCAATCTTCAGAATTGGTGGTTCTCCGAAGACAGCGTGAAATTTTATGCCAGGACGGAAATGATTATCAAACAATTTAACAGGTATATTGCAATCGACACTCTTCACATCAATGGCGAATTAACACAAGGGGAAAATATTGCCGATCTTGGCGGACTCATCCTTGCTTATGAAGCTTTCAAAAAGACTACTCAATTTAAAAACAACGAGATTGTTGAAGGCCTGAATCCCCGCCAACGATTCTTCTTAGGTTATGCATTTTCTAATATGGTCAGTATACGTCCCGAGTATGCTGTTTATCTTGCCAAAAGCGATGAACATTCACTCCCAAAATTCCGTGTTAACGGGCCATTATCGAATATGCCCGAATTTTACGAAACATTCGGAGTAAAAAAAGGTGATGCTTTATGGGTTCCGGATAGTCTCAGAGTGAAGATTTGGTAAAAGCAAAGACCTTGGATTATTTGGCTCAGGGCTTATAGAACGGATAATCCGTATACCCTTTTTCATCAGCAGTATAAAACAAATCCATATGAAGATCTTGTGAAAGACTCCAATTGTTTTTGAGCCTTTCAACAAGATCGGGATTGTTGATAAACGGACGTCCGAATGCCACGAGGTCACCCAGGCCACTTTGAATATCAGCTTCTGCCCTCTCCTTGTCATAACCACCAGAGAGGATAATAGTGTTTTTGAAAATATTTCTTATCAGTTTCTTCAATTCCATTGGCACTATGGGGGCTCCCATTGCAGAATGATCCACAAGATGGATATATGCTATACCAAGGTTGTTCAGTTGTTCGGCGAGGTATTTATAGGTGGCATCGATTTCAGGGTAAGGGGGCATATCACTGGCCACTCCGTAAGGCGACAAACGAACTCCGGTTTTTCCTTTTCCAATAGCTTCTGCCACGGCAGTTACCACTTCAATAACAAACCGGCACCGGTTTTCAATGTTTCCACCATAATTATCTTTACGGATATTACTTACGGGCGACAGGAACTGCTCAAGCAGATAGCCGTTAGCCCCGTGAAGCTCTACACCATCAAATCCTGCATTCATAGCATTTTTTGCTGCAACAACATATTCAGTTTTAGTATGGTAAAGTTCTTCGGCTGTCATCTCTTCAGGTACCGGAAAGTCCTGCAGCATTTTCGCATCGGTCCACATCTGTCCTGCAGCTTTAACAGCCGAAGGTGCAAGTATCTGAGATCCTTCAGACATGTTGAGAGGATGACTTATCCTTCCGGTATGCATAAGCTGTACAAATATTTTTCCTCCACCTTTGTGTACTGCCGATGTTGTTTTTTTCCAGCCTTCCACCTGTTGCAGGCTGAAGATTCCGGGTATGCGGGCATATCCCAGTCCGTTTGGCGATGGTGACGTACCTTCTGTGAGAATTAATCCGGCCCCTGAACGTTGTTGATAATATTTTGCCATCAGCTCATTGGGCACATTCCCAATGGCCCTGCACCTTGTCATTGGCGCCATCACAATACGATTCTCAAGTGCTACAGATCCAAGCTCTGCAGGAGTAAATAATGTATAATCTTTCATGGGTTTTGTTTAAATGATTAATGATTTACTTTTCATGTGTGAATTGTTTATTTGAATATCAAAGACAACCAGTATCAACAGCATGCTCTTTTTTTTTATTTTGTGAGCTGGTAGATCCAACGGGAACCTTCATAAAAGGCTCTCGGGGCCACTGCAACATGTACCGTTCCGCTTTTAGGAACAACAGGGGGCCACTCCACGTATTCAATGTTGGTTAATCCGAGTGATGTGAACCGTTGTTTCGCGACGGTAAAATTTCCAAAAGGAACACAATCATCATTCTGGCAATGCCAGAGCAGCATTTTGGATTTAGGAGTCCAGTTAACATACGAATTGTTTCCGTACATCGTCTGGCGGGCCTGGCTGTTTGGATTCTTTAATGAATCGATATAGGCATCGGTAAATACCTTTTTTAAGATCCTGTCGGGAGGCATTTTACTGTTTACCACCGTTTCATTATAGAATCCCGTGGTGTATTGTGGGATGTCGGTTCTGTATGGTTGTTTCAGCATTGATTCATAGTTAAAGATATTAGGATACATGGTGTTATACCCTACCAGCATCATTGGTAAAAAATACGGAACAGGGAATGGGGCATCGCCAAGCATTACATCGAGCATGGTACCAGAAAGGTCGTATGGCCCGTCCATACACACTACGCCGTTCAGGTTTACTTTTCTTGCTTCGAGTTCCCTGGCCGCTGCCATGGTAACAAATCCGCCTTCCGAATACCCATAAAGATAGGTCTGCCCATTCCATGTCACATAAGCGTTGCGATTGCAACTCAGGGATTTCTGAGCTGCCTCCACCATGTCGGCAGTAGCGTTGGCCAGCCTTTCCCTGATGACATACGGATGATTTTCACTCGTATCACCACCCATCCCCTGGTAATCGGGCATAATGATAATCCATCCGTACCAGATGGCCATGATATCTGCAATTGCCATTTCGGGAAAATCCTTCCAATCACTCGTTTTAGCACTTTTCCATTTGGATGGAGCAAGGGCTTTAAGTATTTGTGTACCATGATTTACAGAAACAATTGGAGCACTGATCCTTCCAAAAAGGCTCCATGGATAAATCAGAAGGCCTGTCAACTGGATTGGAGCACCTTTGTCATCTGTTGAAGTATACTTCACTACCTCATGAGCTATCGGTCTGAGTTCCAGCGAACCGGGTAATTGCGCAGCCGTTTCTCTGTAAAAATCATTGTAATCATAAGAGGCCGAATCATCTGGAAGAATCTGTAACTGATCCATGACATTCTGTGCAGTTCGTTCAGTATGGGAGACAACCTCAAATCCGCCGGTAGCTAAAGGCGAACATTCAGGCTCAGGGTCATGCTTTTTTTTACAGGACGATATTAGGATAATTGAGCTAAACAGCAGAAGAAACATTGTTGTTGGTTTGAAAAAGCCCTTACTGCTTTTTGAATTCAATGTTTGTTTTTTCATTTGCTCCTTGTTTTATTCTTTGATGTTGAAGAAAGCTTACCATGATGACCAAGACAATAAAGGTAGTCAATTGGTTGGATTAAAAACCAAAGTTAAATCATTCCGGTCACCTTGAATTAAAATAATATCATCGAAGTAAGAACGATCCGCATTCAGGCTAACCTCCATCCCATTCCTGAAAGAATTGCGCCAGATAATTTTCCATGAACTGATGCCTTTGTTCAGCCATTCTCCGACCAGTTGCTGTATTCATGCGATTTTTCAGTTGCAATAACTTTTCATAAAAATGATTGATTGTAGGAGCATTACTGTTTTTATATTGCTCCACTGTCATTCCAATTACAGGTTTAATTGAAGGATCGTATAATTTTCTTCCTTTAAATCCGCCATAATTGAATGCACGGGCAATACCGATGGCTCCGACTGCATCCAGCCGATCTGCATCCTGAACTACTTTCAATTCGATAGAGGCAAATGCTGACGAAAAATTTCCACCCTTAAAAGAGATATTAGTCATGATCTTTTCGACATGGTCAATCACATCTTCATCAACGGAAAGGCTTGTCAGAAACTTTCGGGTTTTTCTGACACCAACAGATTCGTCGCCGTCAGTAAATTTATGGTCAGCGATATCGTGCAGCAGGGCACCTAATTCAACGATGAAGAGGTTGACAGACTCTGATTGAGCGATTGTTTTGGCGTTTTTCCAGACCCGTTCAATGTGCCACCAATCATGACCTCCTTCAGCATGCTGGAGTTCGGATTTTACAAATTCTACGGTTTTTTCGATGATTTCCTGGTTAGTCATTCGCTTATATTTTTCGGCACTTTCATTATCCTGGTAATCTCCATAAAATTAACCCATTTTGCAGCTTACTATCTCTGAATTGTTAAAATTGCTTAAAAAGGAACCAAAAGGGGCGTATTGAAGGGATAAAATGATGTGTTCTTCGCCGTAGTGCTTTGTCGGAAAAACTGATGTTTCCATCTTAATTATCTCCTTACCTTTGAGGAATGGGTTCTGAAAAGGTAAAATAAGCAAAACCAACCATGTACGATCACCACAACAAAAAACGATTTTTAAACCTGCCAAAATACATTGGCGGAAGTAAGGCATTTAAGGAATTTATTGCTGAAAACGTGCGATACCCTGAAGCAGCGCTTGAGGCAAAGGTGGAAGGCACCGTGATTGTTGAATACGACATTTTCGACAATGGAGATGTAGGCAATCCACGGGTGTTGAAAGGACTTGGTTATGGCTGCGATGAAGAGGCCATCAGGGTTGTCAGCCTTCTTCAATTCGAAAAAGTGAAGAACAGGGGAATGCGCGTCAAACTAACATCGAAAACCAATATCAACTTCAGGCACCCAAAATCAAGCACCAACTATTCTATTTCATATATTCATGAGCCAGTTAAGCCTAAAACTGAGCAGAAACCACAAACCAGCAATCCTGTGACCTATGAATACACAATTCAACTGTAAATTGTGCTTCCGGAGCGAAAATTGACTCTGAAACGGGTTTCAAATTATTTCCTACTTTTGTTTTAAATCAGGCATATATGTTCGCAATGCATTCTGTTTATCTAAAACCGCTTGAAGAGGTTGATAAATATCTCGAAGCACATCGCTCATTTTTGAAAACCCTTTATGCAAAAGGAATCAATATTTGTTCAGGCCCTCAGATCCCGCGAACCGGCGGGTTTATCCTGATGAATGCAGCAAGCAAAGCAGAGGCATTAGAGATCATGAAAAATGACCCGTATGTTATCAATGGAGTTGCTCAATACTCGGTCATTGAGTTCGAGGTGAAAAGTTTTGCTGAGGGATTCAGGGAGTTTGTCAAATGAAAATGCCGTTGGTATTCATTCTATCTCATGAAGAAGCAGAAAAGAGAGAGCGATGCGGATCGTAGACTCAGAACTTGCTTGTTTAATCAAATCCCGATATGCTTGAGCAAGTTAATAAGTGTGAAGCCTGAAATAATTCACACTTCACACTTCGCACTTGAACCTGTGACTCCGGAGGGGCTCGAACCCCCAACCAACAGAACCGGAATCTGCCATTCTATCCAATTGAACTACGGAGCCGTTGATGCAAAGGTAAGAATTTTCATCTTAAAAAATATTTACTACTTTTGAAGGTTCATTGATAAAACAATACAAAATCATCGATATATGTCAGAAAAAATTTTTGATAAAGTAAAACCAGGTGTTATAACCGGTAAGGAAATTCAGGAAATTTTCCGGATTGCTAAAGCCAACCAGTTTGCATTACCTGCGGTGAATGTCACGGGTACAGATAACGCCAATGCTGTACTTGAAGCTGCCAAGGCAGTTAATTCTCCTGTAATCATTCAGTTTTCCAATGGCGGCGGTGTCTTTTATGCAGGGAAATCCATTTCCAATGAAAATGAAAGAACAGCCATCAAAGGATGCATCGCCGGTGCACAACACATTCATGAAGTTGCCGGGTTATACGGTGTTCCTGTTATCATCCACACGGATCATGCGGCTAAAAAACTTCTTCCCTGGATCGATGGACTCCTGGATGCCGGGGAAAAGTATTTCCAGAAAAACGGAAAACCTCTTTTTGGTTCCCATATGCTTGATCTTTCGGAAGAACCACTCCATGAAAACATAGAGATCTGTAAACTATACTTGCAAAGAATGAGCAAAATCGGAATGACTCTCGAGATTGAACTGGGTGTTACAGGAGGTGAAGAAGATGGCGTGGATAATACCAGTATCGAAAGTTCCCGTCTTTACACTCAGCCCGAGCACGTTGCGCTCGCTTATGAAGAGCTGAATAAGGTTAGCGATTGCTTTACGATTGCCGCTTCATTCGGCAACGTTCATGGTGTTTATAAACCCGGAAATGTAAAGCTTGAACCTATCATCCTGCATAATTCACAGCAGTATATTCAGAAAAAATTCGACACTGGTGCAAATCCTGTAAATTTTGTTTTCCACGGCGGTTCCGGATCTGACCCGGAAAAAATCAGGGAAGCAATTTCCTACGGGGTTGTGAAGATGAACATCGACACAGACACCCAATGGGCTTTCTGGGAAGGGATAATGAAGTATTATAAAAAGAACCAGGGATATTTACAAAGCCAGATAGGCAATCCGGAAGGTGAAGATAAACCCAATAAAAAGTTTTACGACCCCCGTGCATGGTTGAGGGAAGGTGAAAAATCCATCGTGGAAAGGCTTAAAATTGCTTTTTCGGATTTGAATTGTATAGACAGGAATTAGAATTTACCTGAACAGGATAGGTAGTTTTAGAATCCGAGCCCGCCCGACATTGTATTCATTGGATGAATGCTTAATACAGGTATCGGAGAGCGGTTTACCGCTTGCTGTGCATAAGGACCCATCCATAAGTTGGAAGTATTTGTTTCGGTGTGCGTCATTATGGCAATTAAGTTGCCATCTACTTTCCTGGCATATTCGATCATATTATCAGCGATGTTATCAGCAACAACGCTTTCAATGTTGAATTTGATCCCATTTTCTTCCATGTAAGCGGCAACCTGTTGAGAATACAAATCTACGTTTTGGCGCATGGCTTTGACTTTCGTAGTATATAAGGAAAGGATATAAACTTCAGCATCGTGCTGTTTTGCAATGTATGCCGTGAAAGTAGCTTTCTGCCGTGTTTCCATGGAACTGTCAATAGGTAGAATGATCCTTGTCAATGGCCGGAGAATATCTATCCCGCCGCGAATGGTGATTACAGGACAGGGCGAAAGTGACACGATGCGGTTGGCGTTGCTTCCAATCCAGAATTCCACGAAGACGGTGGCTCCATGTGTACCGGTAACTACGAGGAGTGCATTGCTTTCCCTGGCCTCATCAGCAATTTCCTTATAAACTTTTCCGGTTCGGATCTTGTACTCAATTTTGTTGTTTGGCAGCGATGGCTTGTGTTTTTTGATTAATTCTTCAAAATGCGAGACAACTTCTTTACTCGGATCTTCCAGATCATCAAATTTATCTTTGTCTGAAGGAGATTTCCTAACCCACACCAGCAATAAATCGCTGTTGCATTTTTGTGCAATCGACAATGCATGCAGGAAAGCGTTGATCGAACATTCTGAAAAGTCAATGGCGACGACGATTTTATTCATAGCTGTAGTTTTTAATCATTCAACTTTAGGCAAATTGATTATATCTTCAATAATCCAGGCATTGGGATATTCCCCAATAATGGAATTCAAATAGCGCTGTGCATCAAGTTTTGTACGAAAATCCCCCACCCTCACCTTGTAATTGGGAGCTTTAAACGTCAGGTAACCACCTGTTTCCGGGTACCTGGCTTTGAAAGATTCGAAAATTGATTGAGCTTTGGTCTTTGAATTGATGCCAGAATCAAAAAATATCTGGATCCTGTAACCGTCAATCCCTTTTCTATTCTGGTTGATCTGTATATGTTTACTCAACAGTAAGTCCACCTTCTCATCCTGAACAATTTTAATTTCTCCGGTATCACTCCCCGATGGGTGTGCAAAAACGCTGGAAAAGCCTGACAGAAATAGCATTCCTGCAAAGAAAAAAAGATTATACCGGAGATTTAATAAAAAGTTCATAAACAAAAATGTTCCTGTGGATGAAGACTAAGAACCGGAACCGGAGATTGGTTAATCAATTGCTGTGCATGAGGCCCAAGCAGAATGTTGACCGGTGTCTCCTGCTCTGTCATAATCCCTATCAGGTCTGCATTTAATTGAGTTGCGTACGCAATAAGAGCTTTCGTTATATCATCGGAAACGATTTCGTCTGTTATAGATTTAACGTTGTTTTTTTCGAGAAAGTGTTCAGCACGGTCAGCACACTTCATGGCGATTTTTTGTATCGATTTTAAATGGGTGTAATGGGTAGCCACAAGATGAACTTCTGAATGAAAAAGTGTTGCAAGCTTCGCTATTATCGGCAATTTCTGTAAAGTTTCCAGAGAACTGTCGATCGGAATAAGGATTTTATCTATACCGTCACGAACCGGATAATCATTTCTTATAGTAATTATAGGGCATGAAGCGTAAGTAACAATTTTAAACGCATTACTTCCGATCCAGAATTCTTCGTATCCTGAAATACCATGGGCCCCGGTGACGATCATGGATGCTCCCAGTGTTTTTGCCAGTGTATCCACTTCATGGTAGATCTTCCCTTTTCTCAACTTGTATTCAATTTTTATTCCTTCGGTCAACGATTTACTGTAATGCCCGATCAGTTCATCAAACCGCTTCTTCGCCTCATTTCGGTTTTCATTAGACGTATCAGGGTAGATGGCCTCATTAGAAGTGAATTTGTCAACCCAGATCAGGACAATGTCAGATTTTAATCTGTTCGCAAGCACAATCGAATATTCCAAGGCATGAATGGAAGTGTTCGAGAAATCGACAGCAACGACGATCGGGTGCATAATTTGTAATTTTGTCAATAAAATTGCATGTAAAGGTAAAAAAAAGTACAACCCCCAATATGAATGGATTGATTTTTATGTTATACATTTCAATAACAATTTTGTTACTTTTGTGAACCTTCACTTTGTAACATAGTGTAATTGGGGTAAGGCAGCGAAAATGAACGAAAATTTAGATCCCAGCGGTCAGCAATTCAGCGCAGACGAAAAAGAGATTGAAAAAGTTCTCCGCCCGAATGATTTTATCGATTTCTCGGGGCAGGAAAATATCATTGAAAATCTCAAGATCTTCGTTCAGGCCGCAAAGCAACGTGAAGAACCACTGGACCATGTCCTTCTCCATGGTCCTCCGGGGCTTGGAAAGACAACCCTTTCCTACATCATAGCGCATGAACTCAACGTAAATATCAGGGTTTCTTCGGGCCCCGTCCTTGACAAACCTGGAGATTTAGCCGGATTGTTGACCGGTCTTGAGAAAAACGATGTTCTTTTCATTGATGAAATTCACCGCCTGAGTCCGGTGGTCGAAGAATATCTCTATTCCGCAATGGAAGATTTCAAAATTGACATCCTGATTGAAACAGGGCCGAATGCACGCAGCATCCAGATCAAACTGAATCCCTTCACCCTCATCGGAGCAACAACAAGGTCGGGCTTACTTACTGCTCCTCTCCGGTCACGTTTCGGGATCAATTCCCGGCTGAATTATTATACGGCTGAGGTACTTGAGAAAATCATCAACCGTTCGGCAGAGATTTTCAAGATTCCGATTGAGAAAAAAGCTGCTGAAGAGATCTCCAGAAGAAGCCGGGGAACCCCGCGGATCGCCAACCTGCTGTTGCGCAGGGTCCGTGATTTTGCCCAAATAAAAGGAACAGGGAAGATCGACCTGGCCATCAGCCAATTCGCCCTTACTGCACTGAATGTAGACCGCGACGGATTAGATGAAATGGACAATAAAATTCTTTCCACTATCGTGGAAAAATTCAGCGGTGGCCCGGTAGGCCTGACAACTATAGCTACTGCTGTATCTGAAGATCCCGGTACCATAGAAGAAGTGTACGAGCCTTTCCTCATCCAGGAAGGTTACATCATGCGAACCTCGCGTGGAAGAGAAGCTACAGAGTTAGCATATAAAAAACTGGGGAAAGTGAAACCCGGATTGCAATCTGAATTGTTTTAGGTTTGGCCTTTGCTGGCGCGCGTTTGCAACGCGTGCCTACATGCAACGCACGCGTCACAGACGCGCGTGAGCCAATAATGCATGTCTGATAAAATATCAAAAACAAATGGAAACGACCAGTGAAAAAATAAAGAAAAAGTCATTGGAGCTTGGGTTCAGTAAGTGCGGCATATCGAAAGCCGAAGCGCTGGAAGAAGAGAGGCCTGTTTTCTTAGATTATCTTACCAAAAAAAGAAATGCCGGCCTTCACTACCTGGAAAGAGAACCGGAAAAAAGAATCGACCCCCGTCTTGTAATGGAAGGGACCCAATCCGTTGTTGCCTTACTGATGAACTATTACCCAAACTCCATTTTTCCCGAAAAGGACAACTATATCATTGCAAAGTACGCTTATGGCAAGGATTACCATACTGTATTGATGGAAAAGATGAAGGAGTTGGGTGATTATATGAAGGAAGAGCTCGGTGCCACCAAGGTCCGGGAATTCGTTGATTCCGCTCCATTACTGGAGAAGAAGTGGGCACAGCGCTGCGGATTGGGATGGATCGGCAAAAACACTCTTCTTATCAACAAATCATCCGGATCGTTTTTCGTGATTGGAATTCTACTTACGGATCTTGTCATGGATTATGATCTGACGGGGAATAACCATTGCAGAACCTGCGATAAATGTTTGAAAGCCTGCCCAACAGGCGCCCTTATCGAACCTTACAAATTGGATCCTCACCGATGCATCGCTTACCATACATTGTCAAACAAAGAGGATATACCTGAAATGCTGAAAGACAGATTCAATGACCGGATTTATGGTTGCGACATCTGCCAGGACGTATGCCCGTTTAATGCATTTGCCATACCAAATTCAGTGCAGGAATTCTCTGCTCGTCCGGCATTGTATAAGATGCATAAGAGCGACTGGGTCAACCTGAAGAAAGAGACTTTTGTGGAACTTTTCAAGGGCACACCGGTAGATCATATCGGTTACGACCGGTTAATGCGGAATATCATGTTTGTATCAAATCGCGATTGAAGAACAACATTTTCGTGTAAAAGACTAAAATCAAGATGTAGCTTTGCGGCACTCTGGGTTTAAACCTTTTACCGCAGAGTGCCCCACCTCAAGGAAATTATAGGAACTTCAAAATAAATAACAAAAATGTTCTCGCAGATTCTCGCAGATAAGATCGCTGATTCTCACAGAAATTGTGTCTGTTTTCTTTTCTGCGGAAATTTGCATTTTGATCAGCGTTGATCTGCGAGAAAAAATATCAATGATAATCAGGCAGTTATAAATAGTTATATAGTAGTTGCACAAAGTACCGCAAAGCATTTTTGATTACTTTTCTAAAGACCCCGGATAGTATGAATTTTCGTAGAATTATTTTTCTCCCCAGTGAAATGAATCAATTTCAAAACCTGCCAGTACCAATGTCCTATCGACAACTGTCATAACCAAATCTTCAATGGTGGACGGTTTGTTGTAAAACGATGGAGATGCAGGGCACAGGATGGCACCTGCTTCTGTGAGCAATTTCATGTTGGCCAGGTGAATCAGGTTATAGGGCATCTCACGGGGAACCAGAATCAGTTTTTTCCGTTCTTTCAGCATCACATCAGCTGCACGGGTCATTAAATCCATGGAAACACCAGAAGCTATTCGCCCAATGGTTCCCATCGTACATGGACAAATGATCATGGCAGTATAGGCAGCGGATCCTGATGCCATGGGTGCAAAGAAATCATTTTGTTCATAGATCTTAAATGGAATTGACGTTTCCTGAAATGATCCCAATTCAAAATCCCAGACATCTTTGGCGTTTTCGGAGAAAATAACTCCACACTCGCCGATCTGATCTTTCAGCTCTTCCAGCTTCCTTAACAGGAGCTGCGCATATATTGCGCCACTGGCGCCGGTAATACCAATAATGATTCTGATTTTTTTCATGGACTTAAAATAGAGTTACGATTGGACGATTTACGATTTACGATTGAATTGTTGGATTGACGAATTTCGATTTATTTGTGAATTTGTAAAAATTATTAATCGTACATCGTAAATCGTAAACTTTAATCGTAAATCGTAAATCGTCCAATCGTAAATAATTTATCATACACCAGGCATTTTAACAACCACTTACTGCTCCCTCGGCCTAAAATACCAGAACAAAGACAAAGTCATTACATTATTGTATTGACCTGTTTCAAAGAGAATATGGCGATAAGTGGATGGATATGGCATGGCATCAGGAGGCGGAGTTACTCTGATTGATAACAGGGAATAGTTGAACCGGAAATTTGCTTTCAGGTGATCTGTAAGAAAAGCTGAAAACCCTAAAATCCCTGCCAATGTTATCGGACGCAAAGGTACTGTACTGGCTACTTCCAGTCCGTCGCTTCCTTCCCAGGAACCGAGCAGGACATCCACAGCGGGTCCGGCTTCAAATGACCACCTCTTACCTTTCGTAAAAGAATATTGATATAAAATCGGGATTTCCAGATAATGGAACCTGAATAAATAAGTAGTGCCAGTGTTTGTGATAGTATCAGCGTTGATCCTGCTTCCTTTCTGAATGTATTCCATTTCCATCTGAAATGATGAATGTTGTGAAACCTTCAAACTCACGAATGCACCGGCCTGGTAACCGAATTTGTTGTAACCGTCGTTGTTATCACCGTCAAGCTGGCTAACGTTTCCGCCGGCTAAAATCCCGCCGTTAAAGCGTTGGGCAAACAGCGTTGTGGAAGAGATCAGCAACAATCCAAATAATATCTTTCTTAACATGCATTAATAATTTAAATTCAGGACTAAAATGTCTTTCTTAAAATTTCCCTTTTTCTACCACAGTAGCCACATAAGGTCACAATAGAAGATTAACTTTTTTATTCCTTCAGAATGTCAAAAACACCAATAATATACTATTGTGCTCTATGTGCCTATTGTGGTTATTATTACTTTCAATTCAAGGACTAAAAAGCAGTATAAAAATCCAATTTTTGATAAAATTACCATTTTAATTCACACAAAGATGTATTTCCTGTTCTTCCTCCGACAAGGTCCCGAACCATATCACAGCATAGCCCAGATAATAACCGACACCCATGGCATTCCATTCTACGCTTTGCCATTCTGCTTTATTCAGGATCACCCGGTTATGTTCAGTGCTTTGTTTCCATCCAAGCAATGCTTTATCTGAAAATCGGGAAGGTGAAAGTGGTTCGTTCGTCCAATATGCAATTTCATATCCGTCTCCGGGATAATTTGTAAGCTCTTTCGGTTTGTTCCACATACATTCTGCTTCTTTGTGATCTTCAGTATAGCAGCATGAGCTCCATGGCCCATTCGAAGACCAGCTGTGCAAATTACAACGTCGTGAAGCCGGATTATTAACTGCCAGGTCCCAGACATGATTCTGGGCTACATAAGTCAGGGATTTGGAGAGCGCTACCGCTTTGAGGTCATGCTGAACCCTGTATTCATTGACTTTCTGGAAGATCTGCTGCTCAGTTTCAGAAAGACAAATCTCCGGCAACACTTTGACGATACTATCTGTTTCCTGGGAAAATGTTGGAAATGTCCCGAAAAGGGCAAGGAATAACAGCGAAAAGAATTGAATCTGCAGTCTCACGAAGGAAAAACTGCAAAAGTGGCTATTTATTACGCTCAGTTGTAAAAATGACAAGTTGTTCCAGGCTGCTTCGATAAATGCTTTCGGGAAAGGTTTTCAGGATTTCCAGAGCTTTCTGGCGGTAAACCAGCATTTTTTCCCGGGAATATGCGATCCCGCCACTTTGGTTGACTTTATCAATCAATTGTGCAATTCGTTTTGGATCTGTGTTGTGATTTTTGACTGTGTTGACGATCCATCGTTTTTCCATGATGGTGGAATGATTAAGCAGGAAAATCAAAGGAAGTGTCATCTTCTGATCCTTGATATCAATGGCATGCGGCTTTCCGGTATTGTTTCCGGAATCATAATCAAACAAATCGTCTTTCACCTGGAAGGCAATTCCGACATATTCGCCGAACAATCGCATTTTTTCAATGGTTTCCATATCTGATCCTGATGAAGAAGCGCCACACGCACAGCAGGAGGCGATCAGTGAGGCCGTCTTTTTCCGGATGATCTCAAAATAAATATCTTCGCGGATATCGAGTTTGCGGGCTTTTTCGATTTGCAGCAATTCCCCTTCACTCATCTCTCTGACAGCGTTGGAAACGATTTTCAGCAACTCAAAATCATCATTTTCGAGAGAAAAAAGCAATCCGCGGGATAACAGGTAATCCCCGACCAGCACGGCAATTTTATTTTTCCATAACGCATTGATTGAAAAAAATCCACGGCGCAGGTTTGAATCATCCACCACATCATCATGAACAAGCGTTGCCGTGTGCAACAATTCTATGAGCGAAGCAGCCCGGTATGTTGGCTCCTTTATACCTCCGCAGACACTGGCTGCAAGAAAAACAAACAGTGGCCGCATTTGTTTTCCTTTACGCTTGATAATGTAGTGAGTGATCTTATCAAGCAAGGGAACTGAACTCTTCATCGAAGCCCTGAATTTATTTTCGAAAACTCCGATATGTTCCTGGACAGGTGCTTGTATTTCTTGTAAGGATATCATCCGCTGAATTAAAAAAGTAAAATTAATCAAATTTTCTATCTATGAAATACAGTCAATCCGTTGAAAATTCTCAATTTTGCAGAACTAAACCGGTTTTATGCCTGTCTTTTTGTTTCATGATGTCATCTTTGGTCCGGTTCGTAGCCGGCGACTTGGTCTTTCTCTTGGAATCAACCTTTTACCGGCTCATTCAAAATATTGTACTTTCAATTGTATTTATTGTGAATGCGGCTGGACTGAAAAGATTCCGGGTGATGTGGTGGATCTTCCTTCCAGGGAACAAGTCAGGGAATTTCTTGAACAAAAACTGAAAGAACTTGTTTCGGAAGATTACATTCCCGATGCCCTGACATTTGCCGGTAACGGGGAACCTACGCTTCATCCTGATTTTCCCGGCATTGTTGATGATACCCTGGCTCTTCGCAACCAATATGCTCAACAGGCACAAGTTACTATTCTTTCCAATGCATCCATGATTCATGATCAGAAGGTGTTTAATGCCTTGCTGAAACTCGACCAGAACATCCAGAAACTAGATTCCGGATCTGATAAATTGTTCCGGCTGATCAATAATCCGGTTCATCCGGAAAGATTCGGGGAAATGATCAAAAACTTACAAAAATTCAATGGCCAGGTAATTATTCAGAGTCTTTTCCTGAAAGGTTTTTTCAATACCCTTTCGGTTGACAATACTACTGAAGAGGAATTATCGGAATGGTTGAATCACATCGCTGATATTCGCCCGAAAATGGTGATGCTTTATTCACTCGACAGAGCTACGCCATCGCATCACCTGGAAAAGGTTCCGCTTTCTGAGCTGGAGAAGATTGCTGAGAGAGTGAGGGAACTCAATATAAAGACGGCTGTGTATTGATTGACAATATCAGGTTATTTACGATTATTTCGATTTACGATTTACGATTGACGATTTTTCATTTCCTTTATTAATCAATCATAACCCGTCAATCGGACAATTTAATCGTAAATCGTAAATCGTCCAATCGGAAATTTTAGTCTGATATTCAAAATAGCTTACCATCATCTGACAAGATCAACAAACACCAAATATTTATCATTGCCTGACCTGCTCACATATCCTCCAAAAATCCTTCTTGCCTTTGGTGAATCCATCGGAGGGAATAATGAGATTACCGGCTGGCTTATCCAGAACGGTTATCCTGAATTGGCAGCTCTATCGCATGCCATCCAGGGAAGTGATGAAGCCTTTTTGTGGTTGATGAAGAACAATTTTCCTGAGTTGGCAGCGCTCGACAGCGCCATTGATGAAGATCCCAAAGCTTACGAATGGCTGAAGAACAGCAACTATCTTTTCCATATAGTTTTTGCAGAATGTTGCAGAGGAAAGAAGGAAGCGATTGAATGGATGATGCAGAGAAACCTGCATGCCTTGATCAGAATTGCGCAGAAAATAAAGCATCTACGCGACAGTCAAACTTTTGACTACCACAAACTGCATTTTTAATTTCGGATTATCCACATTTCGAATACCCGCAGCTTTTGCAAACCAAGCAACCTTCCTGGTAAACCAGGCCATTCTGGTCGCTGCATTTCGGACAATCATGTTCTGCTGCCCTGGTTCCGTCGGGAATAAATTTTTTCAGAGCGCGTTCAACACCGTTTTTCCATGTGTTGATGGTATCTACTTCGAAGTGAAGTTTGGAGATAATATTGACGACAAATGGCAAAGGCATACCGTGGCGAAGAATTCCGGAGATCAGCTTGGCATAGTTCCAATATTCCTTCGTAAAAGAGCGGCTAAGTCCCTCAATGGTAATCTTATATCCCTGGCGATCTTCAAACTGGAAATCATAGCGGGAATTGTCTCCCTCCTGTTTGACTTTGATAATTGATCCCTTCACCACCCATGCCGGGATCCAGAAATCATCTGCAAGTCCTGTGAAAATCTCATATGGCCGGCCATTCATCAATCCTACAACGGCAATCCATTTTTCATAGTCATTCTGAAAACGGACGATCTCGGCTTCGAGCTTCTCGGGACGTGAAGGAGCTGTTGTCTCAATGAATTCAGTACTCTCCTTCTTTGGTTCTTTTGTATTGTTCACCAATACACCTGCCCGGCTGCCATCACGGTAAACCGTCATTCCTTTACAACCAACTTTCCATGCTGTTTCATAGATGGAGCCTATCATTTCTTCTTTCGTGTCTGCCGGAACGTTGACGGTCACGCTGATTGAGTGATCTACCCATTTCTGCACGGCACCCTGCATTTTTACTTTTGCCACCCAGTCAATGTCGTTAGCTGTAGCTTTATAATAAGGTGATTTGCGAATGATGTTCTTCAGTTCTTTTTCATCCATCTTTGCAACATCATCCACTTTGTATCCCATCACCTCCAGCCAGCTGACGAATTTGTGGTGAAAAACATTATATTCCTCCCAGGTATCACCAACATCATCAGTGAATGTAACGCGGGCATTTTTTTCATTGGGATTCACCTTTCTCCTGCGTTTGTAGTTGACTGCGAAAACAGGCTCGAGGCCAGAAGTCGTTTGTGAGAGGATACTTACTGAACCTGTAGGGGCGATAGTAAGAAGCGCCACATTTCTGCGGCCATGTTTCACCATATCGTCATAAAGTTCAGAGTTATTTTCCTTGATACGAACAATGAAGGGATTGACTTTTTCCCGTTCTGCGTTGTATATCGGGAATGCACCTCTTTCTTTGGCCAAGGTTACGGATGACCGGTAAGCTTCAAGTGTAAGCATTTTATGAACTTCAATGGAGAAGTCGATGGCTTCGTCAGATCCATAGCGGGTTCCGAGCGCTGCAAGCATATCACCTTCGGCAGTAATACCGAAACCGGTTCTTCTTCCCTGGATGGCTTTTTCCTTGATGTTCAGCCATAAATTTCTTTCTCTGGATTTGATCTCTTCCAATTCAGGATCTGCATCGACTTTTTTGAGGATGTTCTCTATTTTCTCTAATTCCAGGTCAATGATATCATCCATCATCCGCTGGGCTTTGTGCACATGGTCAATGAATTTTTCGGAGTCGAAGCTGGCATCAGTTGTGAAAGGTTTGTCGACATAGCTGAAAAGGTTGATCGCCATCAGGCGACAGCTGTCGTAAGCACAGAGCGGAATCTCCCCGCAAGGATTTGTTGAAATCGTTTTGAAACCAAGGTCAGCATAACAATCCGGTAAAGATTCCCGGATGATGGTATCCCAGAAAAGTATCCCTGGTTCAGCTGATTTCCAGGCATTATGAACGATTTTCTTCCAGAGCTCACGGGCTTTAATCGTATGTGAAAATGTGGGTTCTGCAGAATCTACCGGGAATTGCTGGACGAATTCTTTATCATCGATCGCAGCTTTCATAAAATCATCGGTGATCTTCACAGAAATATTTGCGCCGGTAACTCTCCCTGCTTCCAGTTTGGCATCGATGAAATGCGCAGCATCGGGATGCTTGACGGAAATACTCAGCATCAGGGCGCCTCTTCTCCCTTCTTGTGCAACTTCCCGCGTGGAATTAGAATACCTTTCCATAAAAGGAACAATACCTGTCGAGGTTAATGCACTATTCCTCACTATGCTGTCTTTTGGCCGGATATGCGAGAGATCATGGCCAACGCCGCCTCTTCGTTTCATTAACTGAACCTGCTCTTCATCCGTCTTCATGATTGCTCCGTAAGAATCAGATGATCCATTGTTGCCTATTACGAAACAGTTGGAGAGTGAACCTGTTTGAAAATCATTCCCGATACCCGTCATTGGGCTACCCTGTGGGATGATATACCTGAAATCTCTGATCAATTCAAAAATCTCTTCTTCATTCATCGGATTCGGGTAGTTCTTTTCAATCCTTGCAATTTCCTTCGCTATCCTGCGATGCATGTCATCCGGTGTCAACTCAAATAACTGACCGTCAATATTTTTTAATGCATACTTGTTAACCCATACATCGGCAGCCAGACTGTCTCCCTTAAAATAAGCAGTCGATTTTTCTATCGCTTCGTGAATTGTATATCCTTTCCCTAAAGCTTTTCCAGCATCCTTTCTGTTTTTTTCGTCTTCTTCGTTCTTCATTTCCGGTTCTTCCGTTTTGGCTCTTGGCCGCATTCTTTTAGATAATAAGCTCCCATAAAAGTCGGGTTTCTTTTCCTGTTCAGTGCCAGTAATGGGGGGTGTTTCCAAGTTAAGCATTATTTATTTGATGAAGAATATATAAGTTACTGATGCTGTAGGTGCTACAAAATAGAGAAAGGAATCTCTTTCAAGCGGCAATATACAACGAAGTATCGCTTTCATTGTCATTAATTTATTAACAACAACGGTTGATAAATTATAATTCTTTGACTTTAAAAAAACTAAGGCGTGAGAATTATTTTCGGAGGAAAAATCTGTCAGCCAAATTTTGAAATGATGGAAAAAATTCGTTCAGGTCACAATTCATTCGGCGGAATTAAATTCCATATTAACTTTTTCCCGAACCCTAACCGGTTGTCGGTCATCTTAATATGATCTGGTTTCAGCCCCCAGAGTTCCAGTTTTGCCAGACTGGCGATCGGAAATTTTCTCACATATTTCCGGTGGGCTTTTTTCCTGTCTTCCCCTTCCAACCTGAACATGACGCCGGAGAATTGTATTCCCCTGATTTTGCCAACCATCTTCGTCTCTAATGCAATGGTTCCTGAAACGTTGTAATTGCCTGATTCCGTGGCATCACGGATATGGCGGGTGTCATCATCCGAAGTAAAAACAAATTGGTTTTCATCTTGTAGAAAGACATAAAAACAGGTTGCACACCAGGGTTGCTGCTCCCTTGCAACAGCCAGCGTCAAAACATGATGCTCCCCGATGAATTCCAAAATGCGTTGGTCAATTGTAGTCATCAGGGAAATTAAAAATCCAGGCTGAGTGATAAATAATACATGGGTTTCCGTACACTTCCATCCTCTATTCCCCAGGCTATGTCGCCCCTTAAGAAATAGCCAAAAAGGCGCGACCGTAGCCCAAAACCTATTCCTTCGACGATGGGTTCTTTCATCATTTCCACCTTGATAAATAGAGGATTCCGTGAAATATATGTAGTAAACAGTTGGTTGTCTTCAGAATACGGGCTGAGTCCGGTCCAAGCTGTTCCAAGATCTCCAAAGCCCACAGCCTGAAAGTTGTTCAGGAAATCAGAACGAATGGGACGATTATAGAAATAACGGAGTAGAGGGAGCCGGATTTCTGCATTGATGACAAAGAAACTGTTTCCGTTCCTGATATTCTGGTTGAAGCCACGCATGTTGGTGGCAAGCGTTTGAAAAGCGTAATTCTGATCTGTTGCTACTGCAGTTGTTGTGTTGAATCCCGGGAAGAGCCAGTTGTCGACACCCCCCATATAATAGATCAGTTTGTTGCTGCCAAAAGAAGTGCTGGCAGCAAAACGCAGCGCCAGGATCATCGATCGGTGTATCTTGTGGTAATAGCGGAAATCAGCCCCCAGAACCACGATATAGTTGTTTTTTCCATTGATCATCTGATAATATTCTCCAAAGATCTTGTAACGTGTTCCGTTATAAAGATTTAACCCCACATTTCTGGTATTGTCATAAGTCAGTTCGCCCTTAATACTTCCCCAGAACCTGTCAATATCAGGCTGTTTCAGGTTGTACTGGTCGGTTGAAAGAAAAGCCGCTCTGTCGTACCTGATGGTAGCCGTTCCCTTTATGTTGAATACCGGAGTGAACGGATAAGTAAGGATATAATACAACTCATGCACCCGGTGCCTTATATACGAGTAATAACCGGTTTCTTCTATTGATTGTCGATGAAAGATCAGCTGGTGGTCAAGCCGCTTTCGCTGATTGGTATAGCTGAGAAGATATTCGTTGTTGATAAGATTGAAATTCAGACGGACACCTCCTGTTATTCTGTAATTCTCCATGAGATCGGTGACTCCAACCATGAACAATCCATTAAACCCGGGATTAATAAAAATCGCTTCCTTTGCACCTGTAAATGGCTGATAAGCCGAATTCAGATAGTTAAAATCAATCTGAGTGACCATCTGGTCAATGGAATATTCAACATAATAATTAAGCGGTTTTGCATTCAGATATTTATTGATTGTATCTTTCCCTGTTCTGGTTCGCATTCCGTCTTTTTTCCTGGAGAGTGTATCCGGTGCAACGAAAGGAATTGTATCCCTGAATTGCCCTTTTGGCGTAACGGTGCCCGGTTGATTCTTAGGAATCACTTGTGGTACGCCACTTTGCATAACAGTAGTGAAGTGCTTCTTCTTTGAGCGATGGATTATTTCTTGTGTGTTTGTTGTGGAATCAGGATTTGATGCGGGCGTCCCGGGATTGGCTGAGCGTATCTCAGAATTCCCGTAAAAGGTATTCATAAGCGTTACAGGCAAAACATGTTTCGCCTGGATCTTATCAGCCATAAGCATATCGTATCGGCCGTTCCGGTAAACTACCTGGCCGATTTTTGTGGACTTTGGATTCATGGTCTGTTCCAGGATATTGCTGGAATAGTTGGTGATTGGAATGGCATTGGTGAAATAACGGTAATGAGTAGCCGTGTCGATAAAGGAGATTGTACTGTCTAAGCGGGCAAGGTAACGATTATAGATACCGTTCTGGTCACTCAGAAATGAGAAAAAACGATCATCATATGGCATAGGCTGAATTTCGTTGGCCAATGAAGTGTTGGTGATCCGCTTCAGCACATTCTTCTTTCCGGCATAATCATAAAGGAAAAGATCAGTCGAAAAGTGTTGCTTATCGATCCTGACTTTTTCATTGAACCGGATCGTATCATTCGGCCTGTTGGAGCTGAAGATGATCGACCGCGAATGAAAGATGAAACGAGGATTGAAGTCATCATAAAGATCATTTGTGATCTGCTCATACGAGCCGGCAATAATATTGTACACAAAAATGTCGCTCTGGCCTTTGCGGATCGCCGAAAGCACAAGTAAAGAACCATCCTCCGAATAGGAAAAATCAAGAATCTTGACGAAAGCAGGCATACTACGTTTTTCAAAACTCTTGTCGTCGACAGAATAAAAATAGAGGTATGATTCCCCTTTCCGTTCGGTGACGATAGCAAGTATCTTTCCGCTGGGATGCCATGTCAATAAAGGAAATGAATAATCAGGTTTATCTTCAATGCGGTAACCCCCACGATAGATCTTATGGGATTTCCCTGTTTCGAGATCCTGCAGATAGATCTTGTGAATGCCCAACTCATGGGTGCACCAGGCAGCATATTGATCATCCGGACTTATCTTCAGCTGGCCATAGACCTTCTCCTGCCCGGGTTTCTTCACTATCTTCACTCCTTCAGGAGCAGTTCTGGCAAGGTCATCATTTTCATACATACTTTTGTAAAACGCCAACCATTCAGATATCAGATTATTGAATGAAGTGCCCAACACATACAGGAACCCTTTTTCCACATTGCGGCTTAACCGGGCCATATAAACGATGTTTGGAATCGAGGACTCACCGTATTTCAAAGCAATATAATTCCAGAGAGAACGACCGGCATTGGCAGCTTCCAGACCAGTTAACCGGTTAAATTTTGCATATTTCCCATGCAAAATAGCATCCTTGACGGTATTGTCGATTTCCGTATTCCACTTCTGTGAGATGTAGGTGATCAAACCATTCATATACCATTCAGGCATATTGAAAATAGCGTTGTTTTTAATCTGTGCACCGATGCCTGTCCCATAGATCATTTCGTTCAGGATAACTGTGACAATCCCCGCCCTGATCTGTTGCTCAAAATGGTTATAATTCCCGTCAAAATAGAGCATGACCTTTCCCCCTACAATCCTTGTCACGCCACCGGTGTTATAACTGTCCCAGTCTCCTGTCAAACCAATGTTACTTTGTTTGAGATCGCTGAGATTGTTAAAGATGATGAACTGAACCTTCTCTTCAAGGGTGGATTGCAGATCTGTTTCTATCTCCTTGATGTGCTTGTCGGCATATTCAGCAGTATATGTTGCCAACTCCTTTCCGTTCAGATAAAAATATGTATCGAACTTATCAAACCGGAAATAGGTCCACAAAAAATCCGTGTATTGCACCCGGTTTTTCCCGAAAGTCAATTGCGATCCGTTGTAAAACTGTGCAGGAAGAAAAAACGGGGTGAAAAGTACGACCAGCGCCACAATGGCCGCTTTTATTAAATGCCTGGGTATCTTAAAAACTCCGGCACTGATCATGGTTTTAAACGAAAAATGAATATATAAAATGGACTCCGCTAAGATAAGATTATTTTAAATGTCATAATCAGAAACCATCAATTTCATACCTTTGCGCTCCTTTGAAAACCAACACGATCATTCATAGTTTACACATGGGAAAAATTAAAAAATTCATTTTCAATGCTTTTCAGGTAAACACTTACCTGCTGTATGATGAGTCTCTGGAATGTATTATCATTGACGCTGCCTGCTATGAGGAAAATGAAAAAGAAGAACTCCAGGATTATATTGCAGAAAATAAACTGAAACTGATACGCAATATTAACACCCATTGTCATATCGACCATATTCTTGGAAATGCTTTTGTTGCTGAGAAGTACGGGGTTTATCCTGAATACCATGAGGAATCTGTCCCGTTTTTTCTTACGGCCAGGGAAATCGGCAGCTCATTCGGCTTCAATTCAGGGAAGTTCCCCGACCCGAAAAGTTTCATTGAAGGAGGGAATAGTATTTCCTATGGAAAAAACAATCTGAAAGTGCTTTATACGCCTGGCCATGCAGCCGGAAGCGTTTGCCTGTATAACGAAAAGGAAGGTTTCGTGTTGACGGGCGATGTCCTTTTCAAAGATACCATCGGCAGAACTGATCTGCCATCAGGTAATTTCAACCTGCTCATGAATAGTATCCGGACGCAATTGTTCCCCCTTCCGGATGAAACAATTATCTATGCTGGTCATGGCCCTGAGACAACAATCGGATATGAAAAAACGAACAATCTTTTTATACGTTAAAAGAAATATGCTTCCCCTTTCCGGAGCATACTCAAACCCGAATCGGAAAAAAGTATCATGAAGAAATCAAAAAAAATACTGATAATTCGCTTCAGCTCCATCGGGGATATTGTATTGACTACGCCTTTGATACGGTGTATCAAGGAGCAAAGGCCCCGTTCGGAAATCCATTATCTCACAAAGAAAGAATTCGGACCTATTCTTGAAGCCAATCCTTATATTGATCAAATCTGGTTGTATGATCATAATTTCAAAGATATCATTCCAGGAATTAAATCTCAGGGGGTTGAATTCATAGTGGATCTTCACAATAATTACCGATCAAATTTTGTCAAAAAACAGTTTTATAAATCCAATGCTTCTTTCCCAAAGCTGAATTTCAGTAAGTGGCTCATGGTCAACCTGAAGATCAATCTACTCCCCGATATTCATATCGTTGACCGTTATTTTCAGGCACTTCAGTTTCTCCATGTGGAAAACGATAGCAATGGCGTTGATTATTTCATCCCTGAAAAGGATGAAATCTCTTTGGATACTCTTCCTGTAGAGTTTCATAAAGGATATATCGCATTTGTCATCGGAGCAAAACACAACACCAAGATCCTTCCATTGGAGAAAGTTGCATTAATCAGCAATCGGCTCACAAAACCCGTGATATTATTAGGCGGAGAAGAAGACCATCAAAGAGGGGAGGAAATTGTCAGGGCTTGCAAAAACCAAGTGCTGAATACTTGCGGGAAATACAATATCAACCAGTCTGCATCATTGATCGGGCAATCAGAAAAAGTAATTTCCAATGATACCGGACTCATGCACATTGCCGCTGCTTTCAAAAAACCTGTTCTCTCCGTCTGGGGAAATACAATCCCTGCTTTCGGGATGACTCCCTATTTTCCTGATAAAGACAAAAACCTTTCTGAGATCTTCGAAGTAAAAGGCCTTTTCTGTCGTCCCTGCAGCAAAATAGGATTTGATAAATGTCCGAAAGGCCATTTTCGCTGTATGAATGACCAGGACCTGGAAGGAATCATCAACTCCCTGAATACACCACAAAAACCCTTATGATTTTTGCAGATACGCATACACACTTATATGCTGAGGAATTTGCTGCAGACCGCGATCAGGTTGTTCAGAAAGCCTTTGATAACGGGGTGAAATATCTTTTCCTTCCCAATATCGACCGGCAATATTACCAAGGGATGATGGATCTCTGCCTTCGCCACCCCGGTCATTGTTTTCCGATGATAGGGTTGCACCCGACTTCGGTAAAATCGGATTATCAGGATGAGCTGAATTTTATCATTGAAAAGCTATCCCAGGATGAACAAAGGTTCTATGCAATCGGTGAGGTTGGAATAGATCTTTACTGGGACAAAACGTATGCTGATGAACAAGCCGATGCGTTGAATATCCATCTTGATCTTGCTCTTAAATATTGCCTGCCGGTTGTGATCCATACAAGAAATTCATTCGACGAAGTCATCCACATCCTGGAAGAAAAACAGAATCCTGCGCTTTCCGGTGTTTTCCATTGTTTCGGAGGATCAGTCGGACAGGCGAAGCAAGCCATCAGTTTGGGGTTTTTTCTCGGGATTGGTGGCATCATCACATATAAAAATTCAGGATTACAGAAAGTGCTTGAAGAAGTTGATTTAGAGAATCTTGTACTCGAAACCGATGCTCCCTGGCTGACGCCTGTGCCTTTCCGTGGGCAGCGCAACGAGAGTTCTTTCATTCCGTTTATCGCCGGGAAAATTGCTGAAATAAAGAAACTTCCTGTCGAAGAAGTTGCCAGGATTACTACAGAGAACGCTTTGAAGCTATTCAACATTAAAGGTTGAGTGTCTGTTTAAAAATTAATATTTTATCGATAAATCAAGTTTGGTTTATTTTCGATTAATTCGATTTACGATTTACGAATGTATTTTTTTATTTACGATTTGCGATTTTACAATTCTTTAAGAATGTTAATTTTAACCACTTCCATATATTCCTTTCCTTTATTTGGCACTCAAAAATCTTCATTCGTCAATATAATCGTAAATCGTAAATCGAATTAATCGTAAATTTTAAACAGTCTCTAAGTGAGTAGTTATTTTTTACTTTTTTTACCACTGAGGCATTACATCTAACTTTATCAGCTATTATGCAAAACAAAACTTCAATCCTTATCATTTACACCGGCGGTACGATCGGGATGATCCATGATCCGAAAACAGGGATTCTTAAAACCCTGGCTTTTGATAATATCTACAGGTATCTTCCTGTTTTGGAGAACTTTAATTACAATTTTGATTTTTACACTTTTCATCCCTTACTGGATTCATCCAATATGCACCCCTCTTTTTGGGTCGAGCTGGCAACGCTGATCGAAAAGAATTATGAATTGTTTGATGGATTTGTAGTGTTACATGGGTCGGACACAATGGCCTATACCGCATCTGCACTGAGTTTTATGCTCGAGAACCTGAACAAACCGGTGATCTTTACTGGTTCACAGCTACCTATTGGTATGGTACGGACAGATGGTCGCGAGAACCTTATCAATTCCATCGAAATTGCTGCAGCCAAAGTGGAAGATACTCCAATGGTCCCGGAAGTAGCAATCTGCTTTGAGAACAAACTTTTCCGTGGCAACCGGACAAGCAAATTCAATGCGGAACACTTTGGCGCTTTTCTTTCAGGGAATTATCCGCCATTAGCGGAAGTCGGTGTACATATCCGTTACCATGAAAATTTGATTCTGAAACCAAATTTCAGGAAACTTAAACTGCATAAGCAATTAGATGAGAATATAGCCATTCTGAAGTTGTTTCCGGGGATCATGGAAAATGTTGTGAACAGTATATTGGAGACCAAAGGGCTGAAGGCCGTTATTCTTGAAACCTTTGGTGCCGGCAATGCGCCGACTACTCCCTGGTTCCTGTCATCGCTTAATGCAGCCAATGAAAAGGGGATAATTATCTTCAATGTCACGCAGTGCAAAGGAGGTGCTGTTGATATCGGCAAATATGAAACAAGTGTGGAGCTTGGAAGAATCGGGGTGATTGGCGGATCCGATATCACCACAGAATCTGCTGTCACCAAGCTGATGTACTTACTTGGGTGCGGTTTTTCGAAGGAAGAAATAGAACAGTTGTTACAAACATCGCTTCGGGGAGAAATAACGGTTTGAAATTTCCAGGAATTTTGTATTTTTGCACCCGCGTTTGGTGAAGGATTGAGAATTTGGAGAGATGGCCGAGTTGGTCGAAGGCGCACGCCTGGAAAGTGTGTAATCGCCAAAAGCGGTTCATGGGTTCGAATCCCATTCTCTCCGCAACCGAAAGAACCGCCTCAAGGCGGTTTTTTTCATTTCGGAGAAACTGAAACTTGTTTCAGTCTCTCGGAGAAATGAAAAAAAGGAGCACGAAGTGCGAATAAAAAAGTCGGATATATGGGCGACGGCATCAATGACGCTTCGGCTATACACGCTGCCGATGTCGGCATTTCTGTTGATGGTGCCGTGGATGTTCCCAAGGATGCAGCAGATTCGGCTTTTATTGCCGATATTGTTATCGGGATGGCAGATGGACTGACAGTCCAGTTTGCACTGGCGGCAGGTTTAAGTGGAGCTGTTCAGAGTAATTCAATTTCAGCTTTGCTTACCATCATCTGCCTGTTTTTTTCGGATATTTTAAAAGTAAGGTTATCGGGCAACCGCGCGTTTAAAGGAGCATTAAAGGTCGCTATTATTGGGATAACTGCTGCGACAGCGGCATTTCTGGTGGCAAAATTATTCAACAACCTGTTTTAAAAAGCTCAATAGTGACCTTAATAATCCGTAATTTCATGGATTGTAAACAAGGAAAATAAATTTTACCATCGTATTCACGTAAAAAAATCAGGAAATGGCGATAGAAACAAAAGCGGATTCATCAAAAGGCAGAAAGCTAAGAGCCTATATTTTTCTGGGTTTGGTTGTTATCTCAGTTATTTTAGTCGGTTGGTACTGGTACAGTCAATACACAAAATATTATTCGACTGATGACGCATATATTGATGCAGACCGGGTATCGGTCAGTTCAAAAATTCTCGGCAGGATCATCTGCATCCATGCGAATGAGAGCGATACTGTATTCATGGGGCAATTACTGGTGGAACTCGACAGCAGCGACCTGGTGGCACAGCGGGTTCAGGCCATTGCCATGCGCGAACAGGCAATCGCTTCGGTTACCCAGGCCGGTGCAAAGTATGAACTGGACGAGAAAAACATGAAAGTCCAGGAGATCAATGTTGAAAAAGCAAAAGAAGATCTTGACCGGGCAACCATACAGTATGATGGGAAAGTGATCGCAAAGGAACAGTTTGATCACATTAAAAAGGCCTGGCAGGCATCGGTGGCGCAACTGGAAGCCGCCCGGGCACAACTGACAGTAAGCAAGTCACAGATTGAGAGCGCTACACTGACTATCAGGACTGCTTCAGCGCAGATTGGCACTATTGAGACTTCTCTTTGCAACACCCGGATCTCCTCTCCTGCCGGAGGTCGCATTGCCAAACGGTGGTTGTTGCCGGGTGATGTAGTACAACCGGGGCAATCGGTGTTTACGATCACAAAAGACTCACTGCTATGGGTATCTGCCTACTATGAAGAGACAAAAGTCGCCGGAATCCGTGAAAAGCAGCAGGCCGAGTTCACAGTGGATGCATTCCCCGGTGTAAAATTCCTCGGGAAGGTTTATGAGATCGGTACGAATACGGCAGCCCAGTTTTCGCTCATTCCTCCCAACAATGCCTCAGGCAACTTTACAAAAGTGACCCAGCGCATCCCGGTTAAGATTTCCATTGATCATTGCGACAGCCAGGATACCACCGTCATGCATCGCCTGGTTTCAGGGATGTCGGTCGTGATTAAAATCTATAAATGACCATGCTGAAAATAAAGCCCTTTCATGGGTTCAGAGAATTCATCCGGAAGCAGAGCGCGACGTTTGATGATCAAAGCCCCACCTACCGCTGGTGGCTGCTGGCGAATGTGATGATTGGCACCTTCATGGCCGTTCTCGATGCTACTATTGTAAATGTGGGATTACCTAAGATCATGGCTTCGTTCGGCGTTGGAATAGACAAGATCGAATGGGTGCTCACGGCTTATATGCTCGCTTTGGCAGTCATGCTTCCCACTTCGGGATGGATGGCTGACCGTTTCGGATACAAGCGTGTTTATTTTCTGGGCTTGTTCCTTTTTACTTTTGGATCATTCCTTTGCGGATATTCCTCATCTGAAGACATGCTGATCTTCTCCCGCGTGATCCAGGGACTTGGCGCCGGTGCCCTGATGCCGGTAGGAATGGCGATCATCACACGGGAATTTCCTCCTGAACAACGAACTTTGGCATTGGGTTTCTGGTCAATCGCATCAGCCGCTTCGGTTTCCTTCGGCCCGCTCATTGGGGGTTATCTTGTCGACAACTTTAGCTGGCCTCTGATTTTTGATGTGAACGTACCCATCGGGATTGCAGGGATGCTTGCCACCGCCATCATTCAGAAGGAGTACCGAAGTTCACTGAAGCGAAAGTTCGATCCTGTCGGATTCATTTCAGTAAGCATCTTCCTGCCGGTTTTACTGTATGCACTTACCGAGGGGAATGCCTCCAGCAATTCTGGCGGATGGAACTCCCCAATCATCCTTGCGTGCTTCGGAATATCCGTGATCTCTCTGACCGTATTCCTGGTCACTGAACTCACCATCAAAGAACCACTCATTGAACTGAGTTTATTCAGAGGTTATAATTTTGCCGTAAGTAACCTGGTTATCTTCATCTTCGGTATCGGAATGTTTGGCAGCACCTTCCTGTTGCCGTTGTATCTGCAGAATTCATTGGGTTATACTGCCATCCAGGCCGGTGCTGTATTCCTGCCTGTAGGGATAATCCAGGGCATAGCAGCGCCGGCCACCGGGATCCTTTCCAATAAAATCAATCCTAAGATTCCCATTATTATCGGAGCGCTGTTACTGGCCATAAGCTTTTACCTGAACAGCATGCTATCGTACCTCACCGAACATTGGTTCATCATGCTGTCGCTCTATTTGCGCGGACTTGCCATGGGATTGATGTTCAGCCCGCTTACTGCCATTGCCACGCTTGGTGTCGCAAAGGAAAAGATGGGACAGGCGTCAGGACTAATCAACGTGTTGCGGCAGATCGGCGGCAGTTTTGGGGTGGCGGTGCTTTCAACACTTCTGACGACACGTGTAATTTACCATTCGCAGTCGTACGGGGAGACGCTTGATCAAAATTCACCGGCATTTCAGGGAGTGATGGCCAACATCGGCAATTTCCTTGTGCACAATGTTGGCAGTACTGCCTCCAACGCAATCCAGCAGGGGAAATTCCTGATCATGTCGCACATCAACCGGCAAGCCTTTGTGCAGGCCATCAGCGATGACTTCCTCATCGCGGCGATCATTACACTGATCAGTGCAATCCCGGTATTCTTTCTCAGAGTAACCAAGAAAAATAAAGAATTATGAAAGTAAGGAATTTGATCATTTGTTTTGTATGCGTTGCCTGGATGAGCATGGCACATCATGCATACGGACAGTCCCAGCGGCTAGGAACAACCATCTCGGTGAACGATTCGCTATCGCTTCCCGAGATTCTGAAACAGGTACTGGATTCCTATCCGACCGTGGCCAAAGCACAGGAAGCCATCAAGGCAGCAGAAGCATCCGTTGCCCTGGCAAAATCGGGCTACTACCCGAATATTACGGGCAGTGCAGGATACACACGAATTGGTCCGGTTCCTGAACTGACCATTCCCGACCTGGGCCATTTCGTAATGGCCCCCAACAACAACTATGATGTTTCAGTAAATGCTTACGGGAATGTTTATGATTTCGAAAAAACCACCCGGAATGTTCAATTGGAAAAATCGCACAAGGAACTTTCTGAGAAAAATGTTGAACTGGTTCGGCAGCGGCTGACATTGCTTACTTCTGTGAGCTACTATACCCTGATCTACCTTCAGGAAGCGATCAAAATCAAGGATTCCCAGATCGAAACTTTGAAAAAACACATTGATTTCGTTAAGCGGAAAGAAGAGACAGGTTCTGCCACGCAATATGAGATCCTTTCAACCCAGGTAAGGCTCTCCAGTGCCGAGAACCAGAAAGTTGACCTGGAGACATCCAGGCAAACCCAGCAGGCAATTCTGAACTCTTTTCTGGGGCTTCCTGTAAAAACTCCATTGAAAGTACAGGTAAATTTTCTCTCTTCCCAGCCTGAAATTGACCCGGATTCTCTGATCAATTACGCGTTGAATCACAGGTATGAGATGGTAATGGCACATTTGCGTGAAAACCATGCCCGTTTGTACCTGCGTTCGGTCAAAGTGATGGATAACCCGACACTGGGAGTGTTTGTAAACGGGGGTATCAAGAACGGCTATTTCCCCAACCTTAATGCCCTCACACCCAACTATGCTGCGGGCCTCGGCCTGAACGTCACGATTTTTGATGCAACCCGCCGGCGGAACACGATCAGACAAGCCAATTCGCAGATCAGTATGGCCCAAAGCGATATTGACCAGACTTCAAGAGATATTTCGACTGAAGTATATCAAAATGAAATCAGCCTGATTGCCTCACTGAAAAAAATCGACCAGGGCATGCTGCAGGTCAAACAGGCCGACGAGGCACTCAACCTGGCTGCTGTATCTTTTAAAACCGGCGTCATCACTAACCTCGATCTGCTCGACGCCGAAACCGCACTTGAAGAGAGCCGGGTGAATCTCCTGAGGGCCAAAATAGATTATGCCATCAATGTGATAAGGCTGAATATTTCGGTAGGGAAAAAGATTCAATAAACTCTTTACTCCACAAACAAACGATATTTTTCATACTTAGCCTTGCAAATCGTAATCGAAATATTAATAAAACCGGAACAACGGTTTTAAGGTTCTCAGAAATTAAACCACCCCCGCCTAAAGGTGAGGGATTTTCTCCCATTCCCCGAAAGGGACATTACCAAAATCATAAAATGGTAAAATAGACTTGCTATTTTACCATTTTACATTTGTTTAAAAGACTAAAAACAATCAGTTATTTCGTAATCACCAGTTTCCCCGTACTTTTCCCCGTCTGAGATTCAAATTCATAGAGATAATATCCTGGAGATAATAAGCTTACATCGAGCCTGATGTTGTTCTTTCCGGCAATATAACTGCCTTTTGCAATATTCATCACTTTCTGGCCGAAGACATTACTTAATGTACCAGATATGATTTCGGGTTTTTGGAGATCGAACTGGAATGTTACAAAATCCTGCGCAGGATTTGGGAATACTTTGAAATTGTTGTTGTCTTGCACACTTTCAATGCCTGTAAGTGACCGGGTAATATTCATATCCAGCAAGTATGTGCCAGTTTGTCCAGGGAAATAAGGAGAAACGTTGAAGGTCAGCACGCCTCCGCCTTGCAGCGTAATAGTTGAAGGCATCACATCATCGTAAGTGTCTGACCATTTAGAACCGAGCTTGTAGGAAAACAGCACATCTCCAGTATAGGTTTGGCCATTGCCACTGTTGTAGCTGTCATGAATCCGGGCATCTATAATGTATGTATAACCACCAGGCAGATCGACCTTGTAGTAGTCCACATCATCGCTGGAATGGATATTCGAACCATTGGAATTGCAATTGGCTGTATTTCCACTAAAGTTTACCGCCAGCTGGCGAGCTGTACCTTCCGTGTTATCTGGTTCATAGCTATCGGCTGACAAAGGCTCGCCTGAAATCACAACGGGTATCGGGTTAGAATAAGAAGTGGCAGAAACAAGCTCCATGTTACCCCCGTTGGGTTGGTCCCATGCAACAAGATAATAGTTCCCGGGTGCAACATTTAAGCCTGATGAGGAGAAAGTAAAAGTATTAAAATAACCCGCCGATAAAGTTGCTGTTGTGTATTCCTCTATCACCTGAATCCATTTTCCATCAGTGGAATGAAGGTCAAGAGAGATGTAGCCCGAAAAATCAGAAGAGCCATAGTTTGCTATTTTGGTGGTAGCACTAAAAGATTGGTTGATCATAATGGGATCATGGTCAACCACAATATTGTCGTAAAGTCTGATATCATTTGCAGAGCCCTGGATGGTTATGTCTATTAAATTTGTATATGAACCAGCGGCCAGTGCGGTCCAGCCACCCCCTGAAGGCCGGGAATAGATTCCGATCATATAATTGCCAGGTGTTGCTGCTGTAATCCCTGCCGTAGTAAAGTCCAATCCATTGGTATAGTGATAACCTGGTTGAAGATTATCCTCGGTTAATGTCTGGACATAATCGACAAAAGTGCCGTCGCTGGTGAAAAGTGCTGCTGTAAAGTCGCCCTGGAAAGATGTTGACCCATTATTAAGAATGTCTGCATTAACCGTGAAACCCGCACCGTAATTGATAGGATTGGGTGCTACTGTAATAGCAGAATACAATTCCAATGAAGTATTCGTAGATTGCCCGGGCTGAATGCCGAATACTGCCTGTTGATTGCTGTTAAAATAATTGCTGCCCGGATTTAAAGCGTCAAGGTCAAAGAAGCCATCAGCGGCTCCGCCCCATCCCCAATTCATGTGGAAGTAATCCGCATCATATCCATCGCAAACAAATGTATGCCCTCCAGACCCCCATCCGGCATATTGAATCGGACGACCAGCATCCAGATCTGTCTTCAACATTTGTTTCCATTCGGCGTCAGAATGTGATGCTCTTTGTGAACCGAGTAATGCACTCGAATAACCAAAGTACGTTTTGTATGCAGTTTCTGAACATGCCGCATGATTGCCCGACTGGTCATTTGTAATGACCCATCCGCCACTTCCGTTAGGACCATAATCCATTTCAACTGCCACACCACAATGGAGCATTAACAATGCCACAGCATCATTAGAACTACTTAAATTGTTTGGCATCGAAGCCCAGTCATATGATGTGTTTCCAAAATCGGCCGACAATGTTCCGTAATTCCCATTGCTGTTACTGGCATTATAAGAGTGAAAACCCGTTCCTGTGGCGGGATAGTTCCAAAATTTCATGATCTGAGCCATGGCCGTGGCCGGACATCCGGTTACGCAATGACCGCCAGGTCCTGCTGCATCGGCCGGACACATCTCATTTTCATACGGATTCTGATTCCAGGTAGTATTCAACAAGGGACTCACAGCTTTAACATTTTTTGATGAATTCAATGGTCGTCCGTTTTCCAGATTTTCCCAGGAAACCTGAATCTCGTTATCTGCCTTCAATTGATTGACGATGACGTATCGGATCTCCTCTTTGTATTTTTCCATCAGTTTCTTAAATGCCTGAGGCAGGTTTTTAGCTGTATAGCTGCCTGTTGCCGTATAACCCAGCACTGGAGCAACGTCATTATCAGCAGAAACCATCACAAAACCATCGTTCTGGTTTACGTTAAAAATATAAAATACAGGGAATTCCTGCATGTCGGTACTTTTCCCACCCGAAATGTTTACACTCTTTTCTGTGTAAGCAAGAGTGAGGTTTACAGCGGATAGGCTTTTGATTTTTGAACTGTTCAGGCAGAAGTTCTTTGCAACTTTTGCGGCAAGTTCCTGATCAATGGCGTCAGCAAATAAAAAGTTCATTGTTACAAACGCCAATACAAACAGAATTAGTAACCTCTTTTTCATTTTTTGTCTCTCCTATATAAGTAAATAATTTTGTGATAAATTTTGCTTCGGTGCGTTACATTGTTAGATAATTAACAATAACCCATGATAATTGCATGTAAAGGTAGGATGAATTTCTAATAATTCCAAAGGGAAAATAATTACTGACGGAAGGATTCGGGTCGATGGAAAAACATTCTTCCAGAAAATGACATTCACGCAAAGAAGAACTAATTCAGCTATCACAACCCCAAATCTCCCTCATCAGAGGTGTCAGGCGGAATTGAATCTGATTTCTTTAACAGCAGTTTAGCTGCCCCTTTTAAGGTCACGTCAGGAATGAACTTCTCGTATTCCTGTTGTGTAATCTGCTCTTTCCGCAACATTTTCCCGGATAAAAGTTTCAGAAAATCTACAGAAGTTGTACTCAGATGCCCAGTTTCATCAAAAGAATATTTAAACCATTTTGGCCGGGGAATGATTGAAGCAAGAAAAATTGATTCGGCCAGAGACAACCTCGAAGCATCTTTGTTAAAATAAAACCGGGCAGCTTCATTGGCGCCAAATACATTGGGGCCCCACTCAATAATGTTAAGATAAACCTCAAACATCCGATCTTTCGAGGATAGTCCCTGGTTTTCGATAAGCCATACCAGAAGGGCTTCTTCCAGCTTTCGAGCCACTGTTTTGTTCCGGTTAAGAAAAACGTTTTTGTCTAACTGCATACTGATGGTGCTGCCTCCGCGGGCAAACCGGCGTTCCTTAATATTGGTGATAAAAGATTCCCTGAACGCATCCGGGATGAATCCGCGGTGCTGATAAAAACCGGCATCTTCAGACCCCAGGACGGCC
>CAIWTA010000188.1 GCA_903915465.1 uncultured Bacteroidales bacterium
TTCTCTTGACCGTACTGGTTTATACACTACTTACCCTGTAGGACAGAAGATTTTCATCAAATGCAGAGAGCTTTACATGGGGAATTACGGTACTGCAATTCAACTTGGATACCTTTACAATGGAACAACCGGAAGAATTCCTGATGCAGTGATTCCATTACATTTATTTCCTGATGGGGCACCAGGAAGTCAACCACAACCCGTTGAGTTTAATATTGCCCATCTCCCTGATCTTAGTAAAATTACTTCATTATTGGTGGCCATTAATAGTGTGACATTTCCCGAAAAAGGTCAACCTTTCGTGAAATCACCTGATTCTTATACTTCCCGGAAAGTTGCAGATTCAGCCAATCGTGTATCATCAATTATCATCTACACAAGCAAGTATGCTAATTTCAAAGGCACTTTACTCCCTGCAGGAATCGGTACATTACAAGGCATCCTTACAATATATGGTACAAAATACGAGTTACTTGTCCGTGACTCTCTCGACCTTATAAACTTCCATCCTTTGAAATAATAATTACTGGGTGATCAGTAATCAATTATAACTTCATAAAAGCGCGGCTGAAGCTGCGCTTTTTTTTGTTTTCAGCGATGGGACGCCGAAGACAAACTGTTCATTGTTAGTTATTAATTATTCGCTGAACGTTATTCGTTCACTATTTTCCTGTGAACAGTGCACAACTACCACTGAAAAGATAACGGATAACAGTGAATAGTATAGAATTTGTTGTTAAACAAGCGGAATCCCATTCAACTTATCCAACGCATCAGTAATTCCCAGCACATTCCTGAAGGTCAGGAATAATTTCTTCCTTTCTTCCTTCATCCCGCAATAAGATGGGTTTTCCTGAATAAAGGTGATAATAGCTGTAAATTGAGGAGACTGAAAATATTGAGAATCCTCTTTACTGATAAAATAGCAGGTCAACCGGGTATTTCGAAGTACAATCCTTTCAAACCCGATCTTTCTGGCCAACAAACGTAGCCGGATCGCATCCAACAAAGCAATCGACTGGTATGGTAATGGGCCAAAGCGATCCGTTAATCTGGCACCGAAAACGAGAAGGTCTGTTTCTGTTTCAATAGAATCAAGCTCTTTGTACAGATTTAGCCGCTCGGTGATGTTCGTGATATAATGATCCGGAATGAGGATCTCCAGGTCTGTCTCAATCTGGCATTCTTTTACATAATTTATTGGCAGATCTTCCTCAAACACTTCACGAAAATCCTGTTCCTTTAACTCGAGAATCGCCTCATCAAGGATTTTCTGGTACATATCAAATCCTATCTCAGAAATAAAACCACTTTGCTCTGCCCCCAGAATATTCCCTGCTCCGCGGATATCGAGGTCGCGCATTGCAATATTGAAACCACTTCCAAGTTCGGAAAATTCCTCAATTGCCCTGAGACGCTTTTTGGCCTCATCAGTCAACGAGGAGATTGGCGGTGCAAGCAGGTAGCAGAATGCTTTTTTATTCGAACGGCCAACACGGCCCCGGAGCTGATGCAGGTCGCTCAACCCGTAATGATGCGCATCATTGATAAAAATAGTATTGACATTCGGGATATCAAGACCTGATTCTATGATTGTTGTAGCCACAAGCACATCATAGTCGCCTTCAACAAAATCGATCATCACCCGCTCTAATTTGGCGCCTTCCATCTGGCCATGTGCAATTGCAACTTTTGCTCCCGGCACGATCCGCTGTACCATTCCTGCCACTTCGATAATGTTCTGAACACGTGTGGTGACAAAGAAAACCTGACCTCCACGCGAGATTTCATAACTGACCGCATCCCGGATCAGTTCTTCGTTAAGTGGAAATATTTCTGTTTGAACAGGAAAACGATTGGGAGGCGGAGTATTGATAATCGACATGTCGCGGGCTCCCATCAACGAGAACTGCAATGTCCTTGGAATCGGCGTAGCCGTGAGTGTAAGTGTATCTACATTGACCCGGAATTGTTTAATTTTTTCCTTGGCGGAAACCCCGAATTTTTGTTCTTCATCGATGATCAGCAATCCCAAATCTTTGAATTTTATGTCTTTGCTCAACAAACGATGGGTACCGATCAGAATATCAAGACTTCCGGATTCCAGGTCGCCCAGGACTTTTTTCTGTGCTTTCGCAGATTTGAAGCGGCTGATATAATTGACGGAACAAGGAAAATCCTTCAGTCTTTCGGAAAATGTTTTATAGTGCTGCAATGCAAGGATCGTCGTTGGAACCAGAATGGCCACCTGTTTGCTTTCAGCAACAACCTTAAATGCAGCTCTGACAGCTATTTCGGTTTTCCCAAAACCAACATCTCCACAAATTAACCGGTCCATAGGGAATTCCGCTTCCAGATCCTTTTTCACATCCACCGTAGCTTTCAACTGATCAGGTGTATCTTCATAAATAAAAGAAGCCTCCAATTCCGTCTGAAGATAGGTGTCGGGAGAATAGGCAAATCCTTCCGTGGCTCTTCGTTCAGCATACAGTTTTATCAGATCTTTTGCAATATCCTTGACCCGGCTCTTGGTGCGGTTCTTCAGTTTTGTCCATGCATCCGACCCCAGCCTGTTCATGGAAGGAGCGCTGCCATCTTTCCCAACATACTTTGAAATGCGATGCAGCGAATGGATACTTACATAAAGAATATCGTCATTCTTATAAATCAGCCGGATAGCCTCCTGTTCTTTTCCATCATTCATAATCTTCTCCAATCCATCAAACCGGCCAATCCCATGATCAATATGCGTCACATAATCCCCTGGGCGTAGATTGTACAGCTCTTTGATGGAAAGTGCCTCCTTACTCACATAACCGTCTCTGAGATGAAAGCGGTGGTGCCGCTCAAATATCTGGTGATCCGTGTAGCAGGCAATCTTTAGATCCTTCTCAATAAAACCTTCATGGATGGAAAAATAGATGGTAAAAAATGAGATGGGCAGCTGATCCGGGTTTTTATATTGAAGATCTTCTACAATTGAGAAAAGACGCTCACTTTGCTTAGGATTATCGGTAAGAAGAATATTGCGAAATTCTTTTTTCGAATTTTCCCTGAGATCATTAAGCAAAAGATCGAAATTTTTGTTGAAGGATGGCTGCGGAGAGAGATTGTATTGAATGATCTTGTCGGGTTCAAAATAGAAATTACGGCCATATTCAACAATTGAATAATGTTGCAATTCGCCCAGAAGATTATCACCGGAAAGGAATAAATCGCTTTCTTCCTGCTTGTCAAGAACATCGGTAACGTACGACAGATCATCTATCCAGATCGTTGCGCCGGCTGGAAGAAATTCAAATATCGCATCATAATTGATCTTGCGTTCACTGTTCACGCGAATATCAGGGATGATGGTAATCTCATTTTTCTTTCCGATAGAAAACTGGTTAGAAGGATCGAATGAACGGATGGATGCAACATTGTCACCTTCAAACTCAATACGAAAAGGATGATCTGCTGAAAATGAGAACACGTCTATCAAACCACCACGCAGGGAGAATTGTCCGGGTTCTATAACAAAGTCGGTTCTCACAAATTCATACTCAATGAGAAGATCCATCACAAATTCCAACGAAACTGCTTCACCAGCCTGCAGTTTCAACGTGTTCTTTTCTAAAAATTTTTTGTTTACTACTTTTTCGGCAAGTGCTTCGGGATAACTGACGATTGAAAATTTATCGGAACCAGAATACAGCCGGTTCAGAACTTCTGTTCGTGACAGAAGTCCAAGATTGTCATTATGACCGGATTGCGGTTTGGTTTTAAAAGAAGATGGAAAGAACAATACCTTTTTTACATCCGAATCTTCGGTTTTTTCATCAAAAATCTGTTCCAGGTCATTATAGAAATAGGCGGCAGCTTCTTTGTCAGGAAGAATATGTAAATGCAATCCCGGGCTGGATTCAGACACTGCGGAGGCAACAAATGCCCTGGAAGACCCTAACAGGCCTTTGAGATGAATGTGTTTTGCCGGCAAATTCTTACCAACCTCCTTATCGTTCAGAATAGAAGTTGATGGTTGAGCGGGCAGAAGTGCTCCTGCAATTTCAAATGTCCTGGGATCCTGCCTAAAAATTGATCGAAGCTCAGTAGGATTCAATTATTCTAATTAGCCTGCAAAGGTAATGAACTACCCCGCAGCAAGCAACGGGGTATCTGTATTCCTGCATTCTCAATTCCTGCACCCAGGCTGAGGGTGTCTCAAAAGTCAGCTTTGTTCTTTTACCGCAAAGACGCAAAGTCCAGATAATCAATACTAAACTTTTAGCGTCTTAGCGACTTAGCGGTAAAATTTTAACTTTTGAGACAGCCTCTTTGCAGTCGCGCTTTCTGATTTCTGAGCACGCGTTACAAACGCGCGCTAACTGAGAAATTTCATGTAGATTTGTGATATGGAAATCAAAGTTTTTAAATTCGGCGGAGCATCAGTAAACAGTGCCATGGGGGTTCAAAATGTGGCTGCTATCCTGGAAAAATACCCCGGGAATAATATTGTGATGGTACTTTCTGCCATGGGCAAGACTACCAATGCTTTGGAAGAACTGTTGCGGCATTACCTTTCGGTTGATGCGGTTTCGATGGTTGAAGTTTATTACAGATTAAAGGATTTTCATTTTGCAATCGTTCACAAGCTATTTCCAGATAAAAATCATCCGGTTTTTGCAGAATTGGAAACCGAATTCACACTTCTGCAAGGTTATCTGCGTAAAGGACATCTTACTCCAGGCGAAAGGAAAGAGTACAACTTCGAATATGACCAGATCGTCAGTTTTGGGGAAAAGTTTGCCACGATCATTGTGAATCATCATCTTGTCTATTCCGGGATTAAGAGTAAACTGTTTGATGCACGGAAAATGATAAAGACAGATTCCTCTTACCGTGATGCAAGGGTTGAATGGACTGAAACTTCTGCAACGATACGGACGGTAATGAATTCCTATTTCCCTAAGAGAGATGAAAAACGAAAAGTTGCTGTTATCCAGGGATTTATTGGCAGTGATCCTTCCGGGAATACAACGACCCTGGGGCGTGAAGGATCAGATTATTCTGCTGCAATTCTTGCTTATTCGCTGAAAACGAAGGAAGTAACAATTTGGAAGGATGTCCCTGGGGTAATGAATGCTGATCCAAAATGGTTCAGAAATGCTAAAAAACTGGATCTTCTTTCCTACCGGGAAGCAATAGAATTAGCATATTTCGGAGCATCTGTCATTCATCCGAAAACAATCAAACCACTCGAGAATGCCAATATTACTTTGAAAGTTATGTCATTTCTTCATCCGGATTCTCCAGGCACCTCAGTTAAAAACCTGAGAAAATGGAGTGTTCCGTTCCCTATTTTTATCAGAAAACAAAACCAGGTACTGATTTCTTTATCTCCGCGCGATTTCTCCTTCATCCTCGAAGAAAACCTGAGTGAGATCTTCAACATTTTGGCTAAGCATCAGATCAGGGTGAATGTAATGCAGAATTCTGCCATCTCATTTTCAATTTGTGTGGATGATGATCCGGCTTTGGAGAATCAATGCCTGGCGGTTTTACAAAAAGACTATCGTGTGCGCTACAACAAGAATCTCGAATTATACACAATCCGGCATTACCATCAACGGGCGATAAATAAAATCGCGAAAGGCAGGGAAATACTACTCGAACAGAAAACCCGAAGTACAGTTCACCTGGTTTTACAATAGTTTCTCGGCTGGCGCGCGTTTGTAAAGCTTGCCTCGATGTCTTCCCTTGCTGGGAAATTTATTCGCCGGGACTGACTAAAAAGGTTTTTTTATTTTCTCGCAGAGGCTCGCTGATGAATCGCAGAGTTTCGCAGAATATTGATTATATGAATTTTAACTCTGCGAAACTTAGCGTAAAACTTTGCGAAACTCTGCGAGACATTTTGTTTTTTTACTTTTTAATCAACCCCATCAAGGATTCCATTATTCAGGAATAACGACAGGAAAATCGTACCTGAAATCTTCCAGGTCAGGCCGTTCAAGGACGTTGCCAAGAAAGTCATGATATGCATCGGTGAAAGAGAATCTTTCAATGTTGTAGTATTCCTCTGAAAGAGGCTTATTCCCAACCGTTCCCATATCAATTGAAGTAGTGTTGAATTCCTCCAGCTCCATGAAAGGAACAATTTTATTCAGTACCGGCATTTGTCCGTAATCCTCCCTGAGCAATAAATCGACCACCTTATCTGCGAGTGTTGCTGTGAGCCTGCGATCGTATTTACGGCAATGTCCCGACCTGGGATAATATCCAGAGATTTGCGCACGTGCTTCTATGCCAAGTTTGTTATAAATCTCGGAAGCAATGATTCCGCTGATACCGCCAAACCTGGGATGTCCGTATTCATCAACTTCTGAACTTGCATATACAACATCCAATTTCCCCGTTTTTTCATCATACCAGCGAACACCTTCAGCCACAGGAATTATCAGGTACTTCTTTCGTGAGCTCAGGTAGGCTTCTTTCACCGTTTCCAGAAAAAATTCCTTTCTTGCTTTGGTAATCTCAAACTCCGGGATAAGTCCCAATTGAGCTCCTCCAAATAATGCTGTACCTGTAAGCCAGCCTGCATCACGTCCCATAACCTCCATCACAATAATCCGCGAATGAGATTCTGCTGTAGTTTTAATCTTTGCCGTAAATTCAGCAACTGCTTTTGCAGCAGACGGAAACCCGGGGCAAAGAACTGCCTCAATTTCCTTTCCCTTATAATGATGCATGGTTCTCGTGCGAAGGTCATTATCAATGGTCTTAGGGAACCCGATGACCGGAATACCTTCGGTCTCAAATAGACGCTTCGCAGCGCCATTGGTATCATCTCCGCCAATGGTTACCAGAACATCAATCTTATATCTGTCAAGGTTTTTTAACACCTGTGGAACCCGGCTTTCAGGATTCTTCTTCGAGGGAAACGGGTTTGTTCTGCTCGATCGTAATGCCGTTCCACCATACCAACCATCGTAAGGTTGATTGGTTAGATCCACAACATCACCATCGCCGAGAAGGCCTTTCCACCCAGTCCTGATTCCATATACTTTAAAACCCAGTAATGAAGCACGATTACGAATCGATTCAATACTATGATTGATGGCTGGCGTATCGCCTCCTCCGGATAAAATTGCAAGGGTTTTCCCTTTAAATTGTTTTTGTTCTAACTTCATAAGTCAACTGAATTTACATGCACAAACCTACAAGATTTCAATGTATGTTTCAAATTTAAATAGTAATTTCGAATCCCAAAATTAAAACGGTGTGGAATTTCCTTATTAGACACATTCTTCGTGATAGAGTTATCATATTAGTGATCATTGGACTGGTTACTGTTTTTATGGGATATAAAGCCCGTGAAGTGAAACTTTCCTACGAAATGGCAAGGATACTTCCGGCAAATGATTCCACAACCATCATTTATGACAATTTCAAGAAGAAGTTTGGTGAAGACGGCAGCGTCATGTTTATTGGGATCCAGGATAAAAATCTTTTTTCTCTCAATAAATTCAATGACTGGTATGATCTTTCTGTCAGGTTGAAGAATATACTGGGAGTTGAAGAGGTTCTTTCCGTTACACGATTATTTGAATTGGTAAAAAACGATTCCCTTAAAAAATTCGAATTCCTTCCGGTTTGTCCAAACCGCCCTAAAACTCAACAAGAGGTTGACTCCATCAAAAAGATCATCTATTCCATTCCCTTATACGAGAACCTGATCTTTACAAAGAACATGGGTGCCACTTTGATGATGGTGACCTTAGACAAAAACAAGCTTAACACAAAAAATCGTGTCGCTTTGATTAAGGAAATCAAGCAAACTGCAGACAGTTTCGGGGCAAAATACAATATCCCGCTTCATTATTCAGGATTGCCATATATCCGGACTGTCACTTCAAAAAAAGTTGAAGATGAATTGAAACTCTTTGTGCTGCTGGCTCTGGCTGTTGCTGCGGTATTCCTCTTTATCTTTTTCCGATCGCTGAAGGCAGTGATCTTTCCAATGATCATCATTGTTATCAGTGTTATTTGGGCAATGGGATTGATCGTTTTGTTTGGTTATAAAATCACCATCCTCACAGGGATTATTCCGCCACTGTTGATCGTTATTGGCGTTGAGAATTGTATCTTTCTGCTGAATAAATATCACTACGAATTCCGGCATCACCAGAATAAAGTAAAGTCACTTTCCCGCGTAATTGAGCGAATCGGAAAAGCTAACCTGTTAACAAACGCAGCCACAGCAACCGGATTCGCTGCATTCCTGATTACACAAAATAAATTGCTGGTTGAATTCGGAGCCATCGCATCACTGAACATAATGGTTGTTTTTATCCTTTCGCTGACACTTGTTCCGATATTTTTCAGTTATCTCCAGCCACCTCAAATCAAAGACACACAACATCTTGAAAGAAGTCTTGCAAAGGCCATCATTGATAAGGCTGTTATCTGGATAACTTCTTACAGGAAAACCATTTATCTGGCAACCGGAATTACGATGCTTATCGGTGTAATTGGTGTTACCAGACTTACCACCAGCGGAAGCATCGTGGATGACATCCCAAAAAGAGATCCACTCTATGTTGATCTGATGTTTTTTGAGCATCATTTTAAGGGAATCATGCCTCTGGAGATCACGATTGATGCCAAACGAAAAAAAGGAATTCTTACCCTTTCTACGCTCAATAAAATTGACAGGTTACAGGATTCTTTGAAGACGTACCCCGAATTCTCCAAACCACTTTCCATTGTGGAAGTAATTAAAGCAGCAAGACAGGCATTTTATGGAGGAAATCCTCAGTTTTACGGGATGCCGACATCAAATGAACTGACATTTATGGGAAGTTATATCCCGGATATGAAATCGAAGAAAAAAACATTGCTTAAAAATTTCATTGATTCAACTTATCAAACTACCAGAATCTCAGTTCAAATGGCAAATATGGGAACCCATGACATTGAGCGAATCCAGAATAAACTCAAACCTACCATAGATTCCATCTTTAACCCTGCAAAATACCCTGCAAAATACAAAGTGATACTTACCGGTACCAGTATGGTTTTCCTTAAAGGAACCAACTTCCTGGTCAGAAATCTTTTGGAAAGCATTCTGTTAGCAATCTTTGTGATTGCAATTCTCCTCGCATTTCTCTTTACTTCCTGGAGGATGATCCTGATCTCTTTGATCCCAAATCTTATCCCCCAATTAATGACTGCCTCTTTGATGGGGTTCCTGGGAATTCCTATTAAACCTTCTACCATTTTGATTTTCAGCATTGCCCTTGGAATCTCAGTGGATAACTCTATTCAGTACCTTTCCCGGTATCGTTTGCAGTTGAAACATTCGAAAGGAAATATTCCGCTATCCGTGGTTTCTGCCTTAAAAGAAACCGGGTATAGTATGATCTATTCGTCGACTGTACTATTTTTCGGATTCGGGATTTTTGTATTGTCTTCTTTTGGAGGTACGCAAGCCCTGGGATTTCTGATCTCAATCACGCTTCTTGTAGCAGGATTATTAAACCTGTTCATCCTGCCTTCTTTGCTTCTAACTCTTGACGAATGGAGTACAACCAAGGCATTTAAAAAACCGATATTGGAGATCTATGAAGACGATGATGATACTGAAGCGGAGAATCTTGATATTGATAAGTAGGTTTTAACCAAAATGTATATTCATATTTAACTTTCTTTTTACCACAATAGACACAATACTCCACAATAAAAATACTACTGTGACCTATGTGCCCAATGTGGTTCATTTTGTTAATTGAACACGTCCCATTTGTTGTAAAGGATTAAAAAAACATATATGAAAGGAATCATTCTTGCCGGTGGTGCCGGAACGCGGCTGCATCCTCTGACACTTGCAGTGAGCAAACAGCTGATGCCAATCTACAACAAACCGATGATCTATTATCCCTTGTCGGTTCTGCTTATGGCGGGTATCAAAGAGATCCTGATTATCTCAACGACTGTGGATCTTCCGCACTTTATACGCTTGCTTGGTGATGGCTCCCAGCTCGGCTGCACTTTTTCATATATTGAACAAAAGGTCCCCAACGGACTCGCTCAGGCCTTCGTGCTTGGAGAATCCTTCATCGGGAAAGATAAAGTAGCTTTAATACTCGGTGATAATATCTTTTATGGAAGTGGTTTATCAGAGATTGTTCAACATAGTAATGATCCGGATGGAGGAATGGTGTTCGCTTATCATGTAAATGACCCGGAAAGATATGGCGTCGTGGAATTTGACGAACATCTCAAAGCAATTTCCATCGAAGAAAAGCCCAGGCAACCAAAATCAAATTTTGCTGTTCCGGGACTCTACTTTTATGATAATTCAGTAGTTGATGTAGCAAAAAATATTGCACCAAGTGCCAGGGGAGAATACGAAATTACCGATGTAAACAGGTATTATCTTGAACAGGGAAAACTTAACGTCGGGGTTTTAAGTCGTGGAATTGCCTGGTTAGATACCGGTACTTTTGAATCGCTTCTGCAAGCGGCCCAATTTGTTGAAGTGATTGAAAATCGCCAGGGTTTAAAAATTGGTTGCATCGAAGAAGTAGCTTACAGAATGAAATTTATCTCTCGGGAAAAACTGCTGGAGATTGCCCAACCCCTGATTAAGAGCGGGTATGGACAATACCTTATCAACCTTACCGAGGATACAAAATAACAAGAAGGATTTATGCATTCTCTTTCCTCCCTCCGAACAAAACTGGAACAAAGTATCGCAGCATTGAGTTTTCAGGATAAACCGGTTGAACTTTATGAACCTATTATCTATACTATGAACCTTGGCGGGAAAAGAATTCGTCCGCTCCTTTTTCTGATGGGATGTGATCTGTTTGATGGGGATATTGAATCCAGCCTGCGACCGGCATTGGCAATTGAGCTCTTTCACAATTTTACACTTCTGCATGATGACATAATGGATAAAGCTCCGCTTCGCCGTGGAAAAGATACCGTCTATAAAAAATGGAATACCAACATCGCTATTCTTTCAGGCGACACCATGTTTGCTATTGCTTATGATTTTCTTACAGAAGTGGATCCAGCATTGCTACCGGAAATGTTAAAGTTGTTTACCCAAACTGCCCGTGAGGTCTGCGAAGGACAACAGTATGATATGAATTTCGAGAAACAATCTTCCGTTACGATTGCCGATTACATCCAGATGATCCGCCTGAAAACAGCAGTTTTGCTTGGTTGTAGTCTCAAACTTGGAGCTATTCTTGGCCATGCTTCGCCGGTTGATGCAAACTTTATTTATGGTTTCGGCGAAAATCTGGGTCTGGGTTTTCAACTTCAGGATGACCTTCTTGATGTTTTTGGAAATGAAGATAAATTCGGGAAAGCGATTGGCGGGGATATCGTTACAAACAAAAAAACATTCTTGTACCTCAAAGCAATGGAAGTTGCAGTACCAAATGATCTATCAGCGTTAAAGCACTGTTTTTCCGACCCGAAAATTCAACCGAAGGAAAAAGTAAACAGGGTAAGAGATATCTACACCAGGTTGGATATTCATGAAAAGACGAAGGATCAGATTGATATTTATTATGCCAATGCCCTGAAATGTTTGCAAGAAATACATGTTGAAGAAAACAGGAAGGAAGAACTTAAAGCGTTAGCTAAACAATTGCTGTTTAGAGATTTTTAATTATTCACCACTAAGTCCCCTCCTGAGTGTTATTTTCAGGAACATCACATCAGACAAATAAAAAAGTTCTCGCTGATTTTCGCAGATAAGGACTTTGATTCGCGCAGAATCCACTTCCTGTAATTGAAAAATGTTTATTGAAAATGAATGCCACTAAAAGCCAAGAGTTCACACTGTTTAAATTATCAACATCCTCTTCCGCGAAAATTTGTGTTTTTATCTGTTAAAATCTGCGAGAAAAATAGCAGTGATAATCTGACAGTTACAAAGAGTTATATAGGAGACACTAAGTGGTAAAATATTAAAATTCTTAATCATTTTGTTTTACATATGCTTCAAGTTCAGCATGGGCTTTTTCCCATTTTTTCATCTCAAGATCCAATAAGCCTTTTAATCTTTCATATTCCTTATAAACCTGCACACCTAAGACTTTGTCTTTAAATTTTTCAGGTTGAATTAAGATTTCTTCTGTCTTTTTAATCTCAGCTTCCAACAATTCGATTTCACTTTCTACCTTTTCAACGAAATTCTTTAACCGTCTGACTTCTTTGTCGAATGTTTTTCGTTTCTCATAATTTTTTTTATTCAGAGATGGCGCCTCCTGATTGGTCAAAGGTGCTTTTTTCCTGTTTCCCGCCTCAAGCTGAGAAAGTGTTTTTAATCGTCTGCTTTCTAAGAAATCATAGATATCTCCAATATATTCCCGAAAAGTTCCTTTGGAAAATTCAAATACACGGTTGGTCAGGTCCTGCAAAAAATCCCGGTCATGTGAAACAACGATCAGTGTTCCATTATACTGAAGCAATGCAGTTTTTAGAATGTCTTTCGACCGCATATCCAGGTGGTTTGTAGGTTCATCCAGAATAAGCAGGTTAGATGGGGTTAATAGTAATTTCGCAAGAGAAAGTCTTGATTTTTCTCCTCCCGACAACACTTTTACTTTCTTGTCAATAGCATCATTGCCAAAAAGAAATCCGCCAAGGATGGTTCGAATCTTTGGTCGGATATCACCGGTTGCAACATCATCAATTGTTTGAAAAACAGTTTTGTCGGGATCAAGAAAATCGGCCTGGTCCTGAGCATAATATTCAATCATAACATTTTTACCATATTTCAGCTCTCCTGTGTAATCGAGAACTTTAGCGATGATCTTTGAAAGCGTTGTTTTTCCCTCTCCGTTTTTTCCTACAAGCGCAATCCGGTCATGTTTGATCAGTGTAAAGTTAAGGTTGTTTAAAACCCTTTTCTGCGGATAATCCTTTGTGAGATGCTTGGCCTCCAGCAATATATTCCCGCAGTGAGGTGCAGGAGGAAACCTGAAATGGATACTGGATTCATCAAACACGTCTAAATCCACTTCTTCTAATTTATCCAGCATCTTGATCCTGGATTGTACCTGTTTGGATTTTGTGGATTTATACCTGAACCGCTCAATAAATCGTTCCACTTGCTTTATTTGCCGTTGCTGGTTGTTAAACGTAGCTATCTGGCTCTCTAATCGTTCTTCTCTTAATTCAACATATTCTGAATAATTGGCTTTATAGTCATAAATCTTTCCCATCGAGATCTCAATCGTCCGTTTGGTCACGTTATCCAGAAAAGCTCTGTCGTGAGAAACCAAAATAACGGCACCTTTAAAAGAAATCATGAACTCCTCCAGCCATTCAATGGATTCGATATCCAGGTGATTTGTAGGTTCGTCAAGCAATAATAAATCTGGTTGCTGGAGAAGGATTTTTGCAATCTCCACGCGCATTTGCCAACCGCTGCTGAACTGGTTGATGGGGCGTGTAAATTCTTCAGGTTCAAACCCCAATCCGGTCAAAACTTTTTCAGTATTCACATGAATAGAATGACCTTCCAGTAGGTTATACCGTTCATATACGTCAGATTGCTTCCTCAAAAGAAGATGATACTCATCCGATTCATAATCAGAACGCGACTTGATCTCATGTTCAAGGTGTTCTATTTTTTCCCTGAGATGAATGACTTCGGAGAAAGCAGTCATGGCTTCGTCAAAAACTGATTTCGTGCTTTTCGATTCCATTTCCTGCGGCAGATACCCAATTGTCTGAGAAGAAGGGATCACAACATTTCCTTGATCAGGAACATGAATTCCTTTAATAATCTTCATAAGGGTTGATTTCCCTGCGCCATTTTTCCCCACCAAACCGATCCTGTCCTTATCATTGATAATAAAGGAAATTTGGTCAAACAGCGGGGTTCCGCTGAATTGTACAGCTATGTTGTTTACGGAGATCATTTGTGGTGCAAAGGTAATTAAGATAATTGTTTTATCTTTTTTGAATTATCAAAGAAAAAAATAATATACCACTAAGTCTTCTTCTAATAAAAATAAGTAGGAACATCAAAACTGATAACTTAAATAGTTCACGCGAAGTTCCGCAGAGTTCTTCGCAGAGTTCCGCTGAAAAAAAAACCTTATGATCTGCGAAACTCAGCGTATAACACTGCGTAACTCAGCGAGAAAAAATCCAAAAAAAAAAGGCTGACCAAATGGCCAGCCTTTTTTTCAGATTTCCGTTAAGGATTAATGAGTAACCGTAATCTTGGTGGTTTTAATACCTGTTCCGGTTGTAATTTTCACGAAGTAAACACCTGCTTTAAAGCTGGATACGTTTAACTGCATCTGTTTTGCATCTACACTCTTGTTCATGTAAATGGTCTGACCGATGTAGTTTAGTACCTCAATGGTCTTGATGCTGGTTGTTGAAACCACATTTACAAGATCATTTGCAGGATTCGGATAAATACTGATCGAAGAATTTGTCAGGTTATTGATACCAACGGCCGGCCAATCAACACAGGTTGTATCGGAAGCAGGTTCGCAGATAACTCCCGCACCAGGATTCTGAGAATTCTGGAACAACGCGGTTACATAATAACAGAAGCTTTTCGTAGGATCAGGTGTAAGAGACGATGGATATGTATCAACATATGATGTAGTTGTAACAGGAGCAGTATTCAACATAAAGAATTGACCCTGTCCCGTTGAATCAGTACGGAATACATTGTAGCCAACCAGGGAGCTGCTGTCAGGTACACTTGAAAGCTGCATTGTTTCATAGTTGTGTGTATCAACACTCTTACCCGACTTGCTGAATTTCTGAGGAGTCGGTGTGGTCTGAGCAGGTACAAAAGCTTGTCCCGGATTGAGAACAACCTGTTTCAGGTCGCCGGAAACCAGCGCTTTAGCGCGCAGTAAATACACACCAGGATTACCCTGACCTGCAGCGATCCAAATTTTATCCCATACAGTACCGTCATAGTACCATTCAAGGTCTTGTGCTGAATAAGGACCATCTTCGTCAAGGCTCAGGTAGTTGGTATTTCCGGCATTGTTGTTCCATTTCACCATGGCATAGAACATGCCGCTGAAAGGAATATCGCTAACCGGGATATCTAACCATGCATCTGTTGGTACAGTAAATGGATCTGTTATACCAACAGAAGTCTGAGTTCCGTCGAATACTTCGATGGTCATCTGGTCTGAACCAGCAGCTGCATTTGCCTGGAAGTACACGCTGAACTGTTGAATAACACCGCTCATCGAGGCAGCAATCGGGAATTCATTTCCTAACCATGCCAAGTAACCCGGGTTAATTGCCCAGCCATTTTCGCCTGTTCCATCATCAAAGATGAAATCCATAATCTGACCGCCGCCACCGCAAACCGGTGCTGCCCATGTCAGAGTGGTTGTAAAATGCGATTGACTTGCTGCATTCATAACCGGAGCTTTACAGATACCATATACATGGATGTTGTCAATATACCAATGAATAATGTTATCAGTGCTTAAACCGTTAGCGCGGAAACGAATCTTGAAGCCCTTGCCTTTAGCGCTTTTCAATTCAACATGCTGTGGTGTCCAATCAACTGAACCATTATTAACTAACTCCTCAGTCAGTGATTTCCATGTACCATTCAGGTAAATTTCAACTGTCATTTTTTCTTTGGAATTAGCATTGCGGTCAAGCAGTTTATAATCGAAATCTAACCAGATATCAGCACATGTCCAGGCAGCAGCATTCAGAACCGGGCTCACCAATGAATAATTATAGTTTGCATGGATCGGTTGCCAACTGAAATCTGCACAAGGTGCAGGGTTACCCAATGTATTATTTACTGACCAGTTACCCTGTCCAACTGAATCAAATGTCCAGCCGTAGAAAGCAAAACCACCTGTATTTCCCCATGTTTCAAGGAATGGAAGATCGATACCATAAGAAAGGTTGATACAAGCAGGACCGTTTGGTGCATATAATGATTCATCAAACTGACCAACCAATCCATAAGGATCAAGTTTATACCATGCAGTTACATCATAGCAATAGTTACCTGGTTCGAGATGCATATCATAATAATGTAATGTATCCGGACTTGGTACATAATGTAAGAAGGCATCATCACGATACACTTTATATCCCTCGAGACCCGGAGGTGTTCCACCACCGCCACCTGACCAATCAGCAATTTCATAAGCATAGACCATACTTGGACCTCCCTGTACGACACCGATTAGAGCCAGTTTGGTACCAACCTGGCCGGAAGACAGACCACCAGCAGATCCACCTGCCGGGTATCCGGGCAATGTGCTTGCATCTTTTGTTAATCCGGTTGCGGTTAATGTGGTTCCTGTAACTTTATATTGTTTCAGAAGAGTCTGTGTATTGTTGCCCTGGTCAGCTGTCCAGAGGAAAGGTCCACCCGTAGGTGTCATGTTATCAAATGCAGAGCCGTAGACGTTGACAAGACCAGCAATTGAGTTTGAAGCGAGTGTGGCACCTGTTCTGGAAACAAGGTTCATAGTAGTCCATGCACCGCACCAGAATCCACCGTTATTACCATCAGCATTCGGATCGTAAGCAATGTGGCGGATACCCGCGATTGTAGTGGAGATTGTTGAAACCAGTGTTTTGGTAACAA
>CAIWTA010000189.1 GCA_903915465.1 uncultured Bacteroidales bacterium
ACTGCTGGTCAGATGCCACGTCTCCTCGGTCTTGCCCTGGCTTCAAAAGTTTTTAGGAATAATCCTTCATTGAAGAATTTTAGTAAGTTTTCCAGGAACGGTGATGAAGTGGCTTTTGGAACAATAGGTGATTCCAGTACTTCCGAAGGCCATTTTTTTGAAACTATGAATGCAGCCGGGGTTTTACAGGTTCCTCTGGCTATTTCAGTGTGGGACGACGGTTGGGGAATTTCAGTTCCAATCAAATACCAAACCACAAAACAGAATATTTCTGAACTTCTCCAGGGATTTGAAAAAACCGAAATGAATCCGGGATTCATGATCTATCGTGAGAAAGGATGGGATTATCCGGAACTCTGTCGGACCTATGCCACAGGTATTGAACAATGCCGGAAGTATCATATCCCGGTACTCTTTCATATTACAGAACTCACCCAACCTCTGGGGCATTCCACATCCGGATCACATGAACGATACAAATCCAAAGAACGTCTCGCCTGGGAGAAAGAATATGACTGTATTCTCCGGATGCGACTTTGGATTCTGAAAACCGGCCTTGCTCCTGCATCCGCGCTGGATGCCATTGAAGAATCAGCGGTGAAAGCTGTTCGTATGGCCCGCGACAACGCCTGGAAAAATTATCTTGATCCCATCAAACTGGAACGGGAATTACTGATCACAACGGTAAGAACTTCACACTGTCCATGCAAGAAACAACAGCGTATTGATGCGATTGTTGAGGATCTTCAAAAACTCAGCGAACCCATCCGGAAAGATATAATTTCTAATTGCAAGAAAATCCTGCGTGACATTTGTACGACATGCAGTATGAAAAAACCCATGAAAGCTGATCTTTCGGTGTGGCTTGATGAACAGTTGAAAACCGATGATAAACGTTACGGCTCTCATCTTTATAGCGAATCGAAACACAGCGCTCTGAAAATTGCAGGTGTTCCGGCAACTTTCAGCGAAAAATCTCAAGTCATCACTGGAAGGGAAGTGCTTTTAGCCAACTTTGATCACATCTTCCGGTCGAATCCCCTGACGATGATTTTTGGTGAGGATGTCGGAAAAATAGGCGGTGTCAACCAGACATTGGAAGGCCTTCAAGCAAAATTCGGTGAGATGCGGATCTCTGATACCGGGATACGTGAAGCGACCATCATTGGCCAGGGAATCGGTCTCGCCATGCGCGGGCTCAGGCCAATCGCGGAGATCCAATATTTTGATTACGTCATGTACGGTCTGCAGGTGATCTGCGATGATCTTGCCACCCTTCATTACCGTACCAAAGGTGGTCAGAAAGCGCCGTTGATCATCAGCACGCGTGGTCACCGGCTCGAAGGAATCTGGCATTCAGGATCACCACTGAGCTTGGTGATCAACTCTATCCGTGGTGTTTATGTGTTGGTTCCACGGAATATGACCCAGGCTGCAGGTTTCTACAACACACTGCTGGCTTCTGATGATTCAGCTTTGATCATCGAACCGCTGAATGGTTATCGGCTCAAAGAAAGATTACCCGATAACATAGGTCATTATCGCGTCCCGGTTGGCATTCCTGAAAAGCTTTCTGAAGGAAGCGACATTACACTGGTTACTTATGGTTCCTGCGTCAGGATCGCGCAAGAAGCTGTCCTGCAATTAAAGGATTTTGGTGTTTCTGTTGAGCTGATCGATGTGCAAACTTTGTTACCCTTCGACATTCATAATGATATCCTGAATTCCCTGAAAAAAACGAATAAGATCATTTTCTTTGATGAAGATGTGCCAGGAGGAGCTACAGCTTTTATGATGCAAAAAGTGATTGAAGAACAAGGCGGATTCCAATTCTTAGATGCTGAACCCCGCACGCTCACTGGTTCTGAACATCGTCCGGCGTACTCCACCGATGGGGATTATTTTTCCAATCCCAATGCAGAAGATGTATTTGATTTGGCCTATTCAATGATGAATGCTTACAATCCAAACAAATACCCCCGCCTTTACTGATATTATTTATGCAGACCCGGCTTGAAATAACCAGCGACGGATCACATACACTTTTTGTTCGTGAACTAAACGAACATTATCATTCTACATTTGGTGCAGTGCAGGAATCCATGCACGTCTTCATTCAGTCTGGATTTGATGAAATTGACAAGACAATAGCCCCTGTGAACATTCTTGAGATGGGGTTTGGTACCGGGTTAAATGCCTTGCTAACCTTGATAAATTCTGAAAAAAACTCAAGGCAGGTTCATTATACTGGTGTTGAAAAATTCCCGCTTTCCGACGGAATTATTGAACAATTGAATTATCCGCAAATACTAAATCCATCTTTCGTTAAGATATTCAGGTCATTACATAATTCTGGATGGAACCAGGAAATCAAGATCACTGCAGATTTTACACTTTTCAAAATTAATAAAGATCTACAGGATTTAATTTTCAACCCAGATACCTTTGACCTGGTTTATTATGATGCATTTGGCCCGGAAGTTCAGCCGGAGCTTTGGACTGATCAGATTTTCCAGAAAATAACCAATGCCATGAAACCAGGCGGCATCCTTGTGACTTATTCAGTGAAAGGGTCTGTAAGAAGGGCACTAAAAAGCACTGGTTTTGAAGTGAAAAAACTTCCGGGGCCGCCTGGAAAAAGGGAAATTACAAGGGCAACAAAGAAATAACAAGGAAATTCATTCATTCGACAAATAACATCATGGAAGCACCACGTTTCAATATTCGCGTATATGGATTGCTAATCGAAGATGGAAAAGTCCTTGTAACTGATGAATTCCGTTTGGGAATTTTGATGACAAAATTTCCTGGGGGCGGATTGAAGTATGGGGAAGGATTGATTGATTGCCTGAAACGGGAATTTATGGAAGAACTTCAAACAGAGTTAACTATCATTTCTCATTATTACACCACTGATTTTTTTCAGGCCACAACATTGCTACCTTTCGAATCTCAGCTGATTAATGTATATTATTTAGTGCTTGCAAATAAACCATATCCATTCATCACCACAGAAAAAAAATATGATTTCTCCGAAATTGTTGATGGGGCGCAGTGTTTCCGGTGGATGACGATCAAAGATATCAAGGAAGACGATTTTACTTTTCCAATTGATAAAATGATAATTGGTAAGTTAAAGAAAGATTTTTTGGAATAAGAGAATGAATAAAAACAATGTCTAATGTCTAATTATTCTAATGTCTAATTGACCTAATTATGAAATAGTTGTTATGAAACGCCTTTGGGGAGATTAGAATAATTAGGGTTTAGGCATTGAATAAACTTATTTGAAATTCACATTTTTGTCATAATAATGAAATACGATCTTGAGGAAAGGACATCGAAATTGGGAATTAACATTATTCTTTTTTGTAAAAAAGTTCGGCAGGGAGTTATTACTTCGCCTCTTATCAATCAGCTAGTCAGATCCGGGACAAGTGTTGGGGCTAATTATGCAGAAGCCGATGATGCCCAAACCAGTAAGGATTTTAATTATAAAATTTGTATTTGTAAAAAAGAATCTCGTGAAACTATGCATTTTCTAAAGATGATTGCCATTGCAGCCCCAGAAATGAATAATGAAGCAATGATTTTATGGCAGGAAGCAAAAGAACTTAATCTGATTTTTAACGCGATTCATAACAAATTGAGATCAAAAGGAGAAAATATCAAATAGTAGTGATTAGAATAATTAGTCATTAGAATAATTAGTCATTAGAATAATTAGACATTAGACATTGAAATCTGGGCTTATGCTGGAAAAAGTCAACATTGAGAACATCCTGTTTCTTGATATCGAGACAGTCCCGATGGTAGCGGGTTACAATGAGCTTCCTGAAAATTTCAGAAAGTTATGGGATAGAAAGGCGGAGATTCTGTCAATGAACGACCGAAGAACTGAAAAAGAACCAGCGTCACCTGAGGAAATTTTTATGAGGGCCGGGATCTATGCGGAATTCGGAAAGATAGTTTGTATTTCAACCGGTATTATTCGGAACCAATCTGTCTGGCTAAAATCCTTTTTTGGAGATAATGAAAAACAACTTCTTACGGATTTCTCGGAAATGCTCTCCAAAGCTTCAGGGAAAAAATTTCAGTTTCTTTGTGCCCATAACGGCAAAGAGTTTGATTATCCGTATATGATTCGCAGAATGTTGATCAATGGCCTGCCAATCCCTGTTTTACTGGATCTCATCGGTAAGAAACCCTGGGAAGTAAACCATTTTGACACGATGGAACTTTGGAAATTCGGCGATTATAAAAATTTCACATCGTTAGAACTACTTGCTGCCGTCTTTGGGATTCCTTCGCCAAAAGACGACATCCGGGGAAGCGATATTGCCAGGGTTTACTGGGAGGAGAAGAACTTAGACAGGATCGCAACCTATTGCCAGAAAGACGTTCTCACCATTGTGAACCTGTTTTTGAAGTTCCAGGGGAAAGAATTGCTGGATGAATCATCAATTCAGATTATCAATTAGAACCAACATTATGAAATCATATCAACCATGAAACACATCATTGAAACTAAATCAACCATATATAAATCTCTCTGTTCATTCAGGTTTTTTGTCATATCAGGTATTGCTCTGATTTTCTTTGCATTGTTGACTTTCTCCTGTTCAAATTTCAATAAAAATTCAGATTCTTTCACCATTCATGGTCAGTTCTCAAATTGTACCGGTGAAAAAATCCTTCTTGAAGAAATGGATATCAATGCGATCATTCCATTGGATTCTGCAAATATAGACCATGAGGGGAATATCCGGTTTACACATAAAACAAACCAGGCTGGGTTTTATCTTCTCAGATTTCCAGAC
>CAIWTA010000190.1 GCA_903915465.1 uncultured Bacteroidales bacterium
CTTGATTCCAATACAGTGAATGCTGAGCCTTCACAAATCGCAGCATCCGGACCTGCATCGGCTATCGGCAGTTTATTGATGGTCAATACCATCGCATCACTAATATTACTGCATGGTGCATAGGCCGTTGCGTTCAGGGTCAGTGTCACGGTTCCGGCTGCAATATCTGCACTGCCCGGAGTATACACAGGGTTCAGAATGGCTGAGTTGCTGAAAGTCCCTGTGCCCGATGTTGTCCAGATATATGAAGCGTAGTTAGTTGCCGTACCTGAGAGCGGGTGTGTTGCTCCCTCACAGATCGTGGCATCGCTGCCTGCATCGGCGGTTGCCTGCTTTTTAATCGTAAGAATCATTGCATCATTTGCTGAAGAACATCCGGCGCCGGAAGTCAGCCTTAAAGTCAATGTCACATGGCCCAAAGTAATATCTGCTTGGCTTGGAGTATAAACAGGGTGCAGAATGGTTGAGTTGCTGAAAGTTCCTGTTCCAGATGTTGTCCAAATTAACGTCATATAATTAATGGCTGTTGCATTATTCAACGGATAGGTCGCTGTTGCACACATTGTAGCATCAGGACCTGCATTGGCAATTGCTTGCTTATTGATCGTCAGAACCATAGCATCTTGTGCAGAGAAACATCCTGTAGCAGAGGTCAAAGTCATGGTCAAAGTCACACTTCCCGCGATAATATCTGCTGCGCCTGGAGAATAGTCGGGGTGCAGGATGGATGGATTGCTGAATGTTCCTGTTCCTGAGGACGTCCACAAAATGCTTGTTGCATACAATGCTGTGGATCCAGTTATTGTATAGTCCGATATAGCACACATCGAAGCATCCGGGCCTGCATTGGCTATCGCCTGTTTATTGACTGTTATGACTATTGCGAATGTTGGCCCAGCACATCCATCCACATTGGCCGGAGTGATTGTATACGTCGCAGTTTGGAATGTCGCTGCCGGATTTTCAAGGATATCGGTTATATCAGCAGCACTACCTGTAATTCGGGCGGTGCCTCCTGTTATACCTCCGGTTACAGCAGGTGCAGGGTAAGTAAATGTTGTTCCTGCTAATTCCGGATTAGTTGTTATTGCCTGGTTTACAGCCGATCCACTACAAATTATTTTGGTTTTAGCTACACCATATGGGGTTGGATTAACTGTAATATAATTCGTTTTTGTCTCAGTATCTGTTGTTCCATCGGTGATGCTTAAAGAAACTGTTTTTAATCCGCTTGTGCTGTACGTTACAACATGAGGGCCAGCCGTAACTGCAGTAGCCGGTGAGGCTCCGGGGCCAAAGTCCCAACTATAGGTTGTACTTCCGGTTGTACCGGTGGAGATATCTGTAAATGTGACCGTTGATCCCTGGCATATCGTTAATGGTACACCGGTAAAGTCTGCATTGAGCGCCAGGACAATTGCACTGGTATTATCAACAGTGTTAGCCTCGGTTGTTCCAATGATTACATTGTCTCCGGTTGCTGGTACAACACTGGAAGGAATACCGGCAAGATCGGGTAAAATAGTAGCATCTTTTCCAGCCATAAACGAAAAATTGAAGAAAACACGTTGTGCTGCAATATTTGCCGGAAGTTGGGCATTATTTAGTGAATGTGCCGCTTCTATCATCACATGCCCCCGGTTAGGATCGCCAAAACCTCTGCCGAAAGCAATTACTGCCGCTGTGTACTTTGCATCATTATTTAGCAAATATCTTTGTGTGCGATCAGGATCATTAATGATAAACGAACCCGGGGCCAATGTTGTCATTTGTGCTTGTGAAAAGGAAGGCTTCAAGAACAAGCCAAGAAATAAAAAAAATACCAGACCTGTTCTCTGCAGGTAAATAATTGTTTTCATAGACAAACTGTGTTAGGTATTATTGTCCATTCTAAATCGTAATCATTGGATGCTAAATCTAAAGTAGCCTGTTGATCTTTAATAGTGCTTATCCCTTTGTAAGCACCAATTGCAGAAATGCCAGCTTCCTGCTGGGTACATTTTAATTCGATTTTTCTATTTTGAAGATAAAGCGAATACACAAATCTTCTAATATTTCGGTATTGATGTACTATTTTGTCTCTCAACAGAGTATCAAAGAGTTGTGTAGGTAGGAGGTAGACATGACTTTAATCGTTGTTTGTCTGGAGATAAGTTGACACTTTTGAGAACTATTCGTTACTAAATCCGTGAATAAGATTCAACAATTTCACACAAAAATAAACTTAATACAAACAATATGATGCCGGTGGAAAGAACTACAAGATCATTGAGAAATAAAAAATCACTAAATCACTGATTTAGTAGATGTTAGAATATATAAAAGTCATAACGAAAATACAGGGAAAGTAAATTATCCTGATTTCTAAGAAAAATGTTCACGTGAAGAAGCACAAGTTACGTGCTTTCAGACGAACATTCAGTGATTGATTCGCTCTCTCTTCATTAATAGAAACTCGGGCATTCCAATGCAGAGTTGCTTTTTGAGCTGCGTCCCGGAGTTGAAAATGATCCTCCACCGCCTCCGCCGCCGAATATCGACAATTTATCAAATTCCAGGATCAGGCTGATCTCATGCGCTCCACCCATACCCTGCAGGTTTCCCGACATTTGTAAATCATAACTGTACATGAATTTGATACTCATGTTTTCAGCAAAAGAATATCTGTAACCAGCTAACAATGCTATAGCCGTGCCTGCATTAGCATCAAATGAACCTTTAAACCACCCTCCCAGGTATATATTAAATTTAAGGAGATTAAGTCCTGCTTGTATCAGACTTTTATTACCTTGGTTTTGGTAAATAATTCCCGGATTGATCTTTAGCGGTTCACTACTTGCCGTATACATGCCTGCAGAAGACCTCCCGGCAGCAGTTAAAACAAGGTCGACATGTCCTATGAATTTCCTTGGAAGAGGGGCTACAGCTGTGGAAAGGAAAGATTCATCAGGTTTGAAAAGATGGTCAACAGCAAACCCAACAGTTCCGCTAACATTTCCTTCACTATTTGCAAACTGCAAAACACCTCCTGCGCCAAAATCCGGGAAAACCTTAGAATTAACATCGGGTGGCGTAAATTGCGAAAGGTAAACATTACCATACTTCTCACTTAAATTGTCTGTGAAAACAAAGTCATCCCAATTCAAACGTTTCTGCACGATAGACGCTTTCAAACCAACCTGCGTAACCAGGGTCGAAGTAATTGGAATCCGCACCGAAACTGCAAGCCCTATCATCAGGTTCTTAATGAAACTGATACCCTCATTATTTGAATTGATGATGATGCCAAAGCCGCCAGCACCGGGAAGATTTCTATCGCCAATGTCGGCAGAAAAATAATAGGACCTGAAATCAACCGGTAGATTAGGCCATTGGTCGCGAAATGAGAACCTCGCTCTCAGCCCGGTATTTAGCCCGGTATAAGCCGGATTAAAATAAAGAGGTTCACTAAAGTATTGGGAATAATTCGGATCCTGGCCCCTGGCTTCTGGAATCAGAAAGAAAAGGCCAAGAAGAAATATCGGAAATAGAAAAAGCTTCTTCATCTGAGAGATTATTATTATTAGCGTATAAGTGTGACGGTACCAATTGTCTTGTAATCCCCTTTCCCTATATCTGAACCTTCCCATAAAGAACCGTCATTAAACGTTGCGTTAATTTTCCACATATAAGTTCCTGCTGGTGACTGGTTGCCGTTAGGATCTTTTCCATCCCAGCCTTCAACTGGATGACCCTCAGTATCAAGTTCTTTGGACTGCCACATGAGGTGCCCCCAGGTATCAAATACTTCAACCAGGTATGTCCCTTCTTTGATATTAACTCCGACCGGCTGAAATAATGAGACACCAAGTACTCCGCTGGAAGGAGCAAAAGCATTGGGGATATACAATCCCTTGAAAAGTACTTTATACTGGAAGTAAGTTGTATCTGAACAGTGGAATGAATTTGAAGATACAAGCATAATCAGATAAGTATCATCATGAGAATAAGTCACAATCGGACTCTCATCCGTTGAATTCGGGATCGTCGGGTCGCCAAAATCCCAGAAGAAGGAATCCGCATCCACTGTATTGTTGTTCAACTTGATCTTACCAATCATGTTGTTAACTTTTTCCGTGACAGTAAATGCACTCAATGGTGTGACATTAACTACAACAGATGAGTCTGCAGTATCATAACATCCATTCTTGTCTTTCACGATTAACTTCACCTGGTAAGTTCCTTCATTTTTATATTGATGCGAAGGATCCTCTAAAAGTGAAGTGTCTTTATGTGAACTGACCTCACCGAAATTCCAATGCCAGGAGAAAATGCTGGTATCAGCAATTATTGTGCGATCATTGAAATAAGTCGGATTACCGGAACATGCGACGGAATTGTTGAAATGGGCTATCGGAACTGCAAAGATCCTTGTTGGTTTTGTCAAAGAGTCTTTACAACCATATTGGTTCATCACAACAAGTTGAACGTTATAGATTCCAGCAGTATCGTATGTGTGTGAAGGATTTTTTACTGAAGAAGTATCCAAAACACCGGAAGTGGGCTCTCCAAATGTCCAATTCCACGACAATATCCTGGCACCATAAGTCTTCGTTGTATCAGTAAATAAGGTAATCTGATCCAAACAAACTGCTTTATTGGCGAATTGTGTCAAAGGAGTCGGATTAATCGTAACCAGCTTACTCATCGTATCAATAAAAGTCCTTCCGCTGATGGAAGCACTGATAACCAGATTTACCACATAAGTTCCGCCATTTGCATATCGATGTGTCACATCAGAAGTATGGGTACTGTAAAGCGTATCATTGCCATCTCCAAATATCCAATGCCATTGATCAATCCTGCTTGCCGTCAAGGAACTGTCTGAAAATGTAATAGGGTAATTGGCGCATAGCAATGTATCACTATGAGTAAAAGAAGCCAGGATACATGGGTAACTTTCCACAAGCTGAGATATGGTATCCACACAACCATTGGAATTGGTGATCTTTAGAACCACATAAAAAGAATTTTGTGAAGAATAAAGATGCGATGTGTCTCCATGTCCCAAATGTCCCGGTGCTGGAATTGTTACCAAAGGAGAACCATCCCCGAAATCCCATTCCCAACTCGAAATGCTACCACTGCCGGCATAAGATATTTCACTGAACCTGATTGTACTATCGCATGCTTGTGAATTAAAAGTGAACGAAGGTTCTGGCAATTTATACACCGTGACATTATGATACACACTGTCAGGACAATTATCTGAGTTTATTGCTCTCAGTTTAACAGGATAGATTCCCGGGGCAGAGAAAAGATGTGGCGGGTTATACAGTGTCGAATTATTATTCGGCCCGGAGTTTGGATCACCAAAATCCCAGCGGAGATTGTACAAAGTATCACCATCGGCCTGATTGACAGCCCTGAAATGTGTGTAATCATTGAAACAGACAGTATCGTTGACGAAGGTAAATTTGAATCCCGGCTTAACATGAACGCTGTCAGAAATGGTATCCTTGCAGCCAAAATTATCAGTTACGATAAGCATCACCAAATAAGTTGTATCAGTTACCGGGAAAGTATACGATGGGTTGGGTTTCGTTGAAATAATTCCCGGTTCAAAAACCCAGTAATGCTCGGTGATAGCAGCTCCTGTTCCTTGCGATTGATCTTCGAAATTAACCAAACCTGCCGGACAGAAATAGCTGGTATAAGTAAAAGCAGATACCGGTTTGGGCCGTGCGGTGATTGGAATAGTGATGGAATCTAAACAACCGCTCAGGTTGGTTACAGTTAATGTTACGTTGAAATTTCCGGATGTAGCGTAAGCATGTTTTGGATTCTGTAAAGTCGATGTACTTCCATCACCAAAATTCCATAACCACGAATCGACCTGGCTCCCCGGAGCAATAGATAAATCAGTGAAAGCAGTCGAATCAAATACACATGAAGCATTCGAACTGAACATGGCGGTTGGTTTTGGATTCACAGCAACCGGCACCAATGTGTCTTTGATACAACTGTTAGAATTAGTTACTGTCAGTCTTACCAGGAAAAGCCCCTGGCCACTGAACAGATGTGTCGGGCTCTGCAGCGTTGATGTATTATTTGTCCCTGAAGAAGGATCACCAAAATCCCAGAGCCATGCCAAGAAACTTGCAGCATTTGGAGTTGAAGCGTCTGTAAAATGCGTGTCACTGCCAACACAAGCAGTATCAGAAGAAAATTTAGCTAATGGAGCAGCATTTACCGACACTATCTGTGTGGTGTCGCTGTCAGAACATCCATTTGCACTCGTAACAGTCAGATGTATGCGAAAATTACCACCCGAAGTAAAACTGTGCGGGGGATTTCTCGTTGTTGAAGTATTTGCATTACCTGAACCGGGATCTCCAAAATTCCACTCCCATTGGGTTAACGCGGACCCGCCATTGACCTGAGAAAGATCAGTGAAGGCCACTGGCATCAAAGCACACCGTACTGTGGCATAACTGAAATTCGCAAGCGGTGCAGGCTGGATCTCAACCGGGGTGATCTTCTCAGCTATACAATTGTCTGAAGTAGTAACTCTTAACGTAACATTATATGTTCCAGCGGTGGTATACTTGTGACGCACATTGGGTGGTGCCGGGAAGTTGATGGTTTGGTTTCTTCCGTCACCAAAATCCCAGAACCAAGTTCTGATCGATCCGTGCGCTGTAGAAGAAAGATCTGTGAATTGTACCGAGTCGCCCGTACATGCCGGAGCCGAAGTTGTAAAAGCTGATATCGGCATGGGAAGTACCAGTACCAACTTGGTCGTATCTTTATGACACCCTTCATTTGTAGTGACAAGAAGCTTCACAGAGAAAACTCCGGAAGTGGAATATAAATGAGTAGGGCTGGCCGAGATGGAAGTCAGTCCATCTCCGAAATCCCATAAATGTTGCGTAATTGTTCCTGTGGCATTAGAAAGGTCAGTAAAGGTAGTGATGCTGCCCAGACATGCTGTATCTGCCCTGAAATTGGCAAGTGGAAGCGCAATTATTGTTATAGTGGTATCTTTGGTTGACGGGCAATTGGATGCATTTGTAACTGTCAGGGTAACTACAAATGCTCCTGGTCCTGAGAAGAGATGGATCGGATCTTTAGCAATCGATAAATTGTTCCCTCCAGAGGCGGCATCACCAAAATTCCAGCTCCATTGCAAAATATTTCCACCACCATTTTGCTGGGAAAGATCAGTAAACTGAACAGATTGTTTTGCACAATTACTGGTTGGGAACCCGAATTCTACCAATGGAGATGGCACACTTGTTACAGTGTGCTCAATATAAGCAATACAACCGGTAATCGTTATTACCGTTAACCGCACTGTGTGTCCGGTAGCAGATCCCAGAAATGTGTGTAATTTGTTTGGATTATCCGGCCAATTAATGGTGGTATCCGGCGATCCGTCACCGAAATTCCAAATCCATTTGTCAATGCGTCCAACATAACCTGTGACCGTTGTTGACAGATTGGTAAACAGAACTGCCGAACCAAGACAATTCGAGGAGGGGAAAGAGAATTCCGGAATAGGCTTGGGATTAACCAGCACCTGCTTCAAGGTATCCTTTATACAACCTTTATTATTTGAGACGGTCAGCCTTACACTTTTTGTTCCATAGGTTGCATAAACATGCGACGGGTTTGGTATAGCAGATGTTTGTCCATCTCCAAATTCCCATAAATATGAAACAACAGTATCTGAGAGTAATGTAAGGTTCGTAAACAGGGTACCGGTCCCTTCACAGGAGGGAATATAAGAAAAATCAGAATGAGGTAAAGCATTGATAATAATGGTCGAATCAAATAAATTCGTACATCCATTTACACTGGTTACAGTCAATGTAATAATATGAGGGCCTATTGAAGCGAAGGTATGCGGCGGGCTTTGTAAAGGAGAGGTATTACTTGCACCGGATATCGGATCGCCAAAATCCCATAACCAGTTCTGAATACTCGGGCCACCATTCGTTGATGACAGGTCTGTAAATTGTACCACCTGCCCGATGCAATTTATAGTGGAGGAAGCAAAATTCGCTACCGGTGAAGGCAGGCTTGTAACTGTATGTTCAATAAATGCTGTACATCCATTGGTTGTGGTAACTGTCAGCCTCACAGTATGGCTCGTTGCTATTCCCGGAAATGTATGGGGGATGTTCGGATTTGCAGGCCAGGTAATGGTAATAGGTGCTGAGCCATCACCGAAATTCCATACCCATGTTTCAATAGGTCCGACAAAACCTGTGACGACAGTAGATTGATTGGTAAACATAACCACGGAACCAATACAACTCGGGGTCGAGAAAGAAAATTCAGGAATGGGTTTGGGGTTAACCAAAACTTGTTTAACAGTATCCTTTATACATCCTTTATTAGTTGTGACTGTCAACCTTACACTTTTTGTTCCATACGTTGCATAAATATGCGTCGGGCTTGGTATAGCAGATGTTTGTCCATCTCCAAATTCCCATAAATAAGAAACAATAGTATCTGTGAGTAATGTAAGGTTTGTAAACAGAGTGCCAGTTCCTTCACAGGCAGTAGTATTGGAAAAATCTGAAAGAGGTAACGCATTGATAACAATGGTCGAATCATATTGATTTGTACATCCATTTACACTGGTTACAACCAATGTAACAATATGATTACCGATTGAAGCAAAGGTATGTGGCGGGCTTTGTAAAGTAGAGGTATTACTTGCACCGGACAACACATCATCAAAATTCCATAACCAGTTCTGAAGGCCGGGGCCGCCATTTGTTTGCGACAAGTCTGTAAATTGTACAGCCTGCCCGATACATCTCGTATTGGAA
>CAIWTA010000191.1 GCA_903915465.1 uncultured Bacteroidales bacterium
CCTCTGTGGTTCTCTGTGAAAGAAAATTACACTGAGGTTCACTGAGAAGACACTGAGAATCACAGAGAAAAGGACAAATACTAACATTTTGTGAATTAAGCAGGCTAATAATTAATGTTTTAATCTTTTTATGGGTTAATTCCCCGTAGCTTGGTGCGCATTTATTCTTTGAGAATGCAGGAATTCAGAATTATATTTTGTTTTTTTTCTGTATTCTGAAATCTGAATTCTGGTACCCTGTTGTTTGCTGTTGGTAGTTCATTGCCCGTTTCAAAACAAATGTATAGAATAGTTCTCAAAAATAAAATTTAATTTCCATTCATTATAGATTGCCGTAATGGGATTAACTTAACATACATATTTCCTGATCTACCGCCACTTCCTTTATATTCACTCTCAAAAAGATACCACAATTGATGACAATACCTTCCATGGTCTGGCATTACACGTAATTCCTGAGCCTGGGTTTGGTTTTCATTTTATCTATGTTCATCGTAATAATGCCTGATTCAAAGATAACGACGGCAAATTGTACCAACTCAAAATAAAAACCATTCTTTTACAATAAAGGCTTGGATAAGAGTTCGATTTTTTTTAGTATCTTTGCACACGAGTTTGAAATAAGGAAATCAGGAGGGCGATTTATGGAAAAAGCAAAGGTTTTATTTGTCACTCAGGAAATCACACCATATCTTAATGAGAGTGAAATGGGGTTGATCGGGCGCCATCTTCCGCAAGGAATTCAAGAGAGGGGAAAAGAAATCCGCACTTTTATGCCAAGGTACGGCAGCATAAATGAAAGAAGAAACCAATTGCATGAAGTTATCAGGCTTTCGGGAATGAATCTGATCATTGACGACACAGACCACCCCCTGATCATCAAAGTTGCAAGCATTCAGCAAGCTCGGATGCAGATTTATTTCATCGACAATGAAGATTATTTTCAACGGAAATATACCCTTACCGATAAAAACAATATTTTTTTCAAAGACAATGATGAACGCGCGATATTTTATTCCAGGGGCGTTCTGGAAACTGTGAAAAAATTAGGCTGGGGACCGGATATCGTTCATTGCCACGGATGGATGACAAGTCTTGTCCCGCTGTATATCAAAAGAGCATACAAGGATAATCCGTTATTTACTGAGACAAAAGTGATTTGCTCTATATACGATGATGATTTTATTGAAACGATGAGCAAGAATTTTTTAAATAAAGTCAAACTGGATGGCATTACTCCGAAAGACCTCAAACACTATAAAACGCCGAACTACGTTAATATGATGAAAGCAGCCATTGATTTTTCTGATGGGGTTATTATCGGATCACAGAATATCAACCATGAATTGGCAAAATATCTTAATGAAGTTGATAAGCCCGTTCTCGGGTATCATTCAATGGAGACTTATATTGACGCCTATTCTGAATTTTACGACGAGATCCTCATCAATCAATCTGTAGAAGTCGTTTAAACACGTAATCCTCTAATTTTTCTGCCTTGAAATCGAGTCTTTTTCGTCTTTCACTGCGTTTTATCGTATTTTCCCTGTTCGTTTTTTTGTTTTATTCCTGTAAAAAAGATCCTTACGAGGTAGGCATCGATCTTCTACCGGCTTCAGATACTCTGAATATTAGCAGCAATGATTCGGCCTTCCTCATTGCGTATTCTGAAATACAGGATTCTATTCGTACAGATAAAACTTCGACATGTGCCCTGGGTTCGCTCATGGATCCTGTTTTTGGTGTCACTACTGCAAGCTTTTATTCACAATTTAAGAGTTCGAAAGATTCTTACAGTTTTGGCCAAAACCCGGTGCTGGATTCTGTTGTGTTGATGCTTCAATACAGTACTGTTTACGGCGATACAAACGCGTTACAATCACTGAAAGTGTATGAGGTCAGTCAAAAACTGGATCCAACGAAGAGTTATTATTCCAATCATACTGCCGGAATTTACTCCACGATGCTGGCAAATAAAACGTTCCGGCCTGCTCTCCATGATTCGGTTCAGGTTTTCGGGGTAAATGTTGCACCCCATTTACGCATCAACCTGAATCAGTACACCAACTATTTTGGAAATAAAATCATTTCAACGCCAACATCCATCCTGAACGGTCTAGCCACTTTCCCTGAATACATGAGAGGTTTGTATATTGAAAGTGCGAAAACAAATTATTCCGGTGCAATGGTCCTCTTCAATCCGCTTGGGACAGAAACCAAGATTGTGGTTTATTACCATAACCAGGATGTTGGAGATTCTTTACATTGCGATCTGGTTATCACCTCCGCAAGTGCCCGGTTTACGCATTTTGACCACAATAACTATTTAGATGCATGCCAGGAATTCAAACGACAAGTGCTTAATCACGACACAACCCTTGGGAAAAACCAGTTATTTTTGCAGGGACTTGGAGGAGTTAAGGTGAAAGTTCGGCTGCCATTTCTTGCAAATTTTGCTAAAAACGGCCCGATCGCAGTAAACAGCGCGCTTTTGGTGTTAAAGAACATCACTTCTGATACCAGCTATGCGCCTCCGCTTAACCTGACACTGATGAAGATTGACAGTACCGGATATACCAGTTTCCTGATAGATGAAAATGAAGGCCCGGAATATTTTGGAGGAGTTTATAATACAACTGCAAGGACTTACTCATTCCGTATTACCCGCTATATTCAATCCATCCTTTTAGGTAAATCTAAAAACTGCGATCTTTACGTGACGGTCAACAATCCGATCAAGAGCCTGCTTAATCCCAACCGTATTGTTCTGAACGGAACACACCCTCCATTGCCTGCATTATCTACGGATCGTCTTCAGTTTCAAATGATTTATACAAAATCGAAGTGAAATGTTTATCAGCTTTCGGGTTGCTGATTTTCATCATCAGGAGAAAATTTCTTGAAACTCCATTGATATTTGATAATTTTAACCACTAATTTTCCTGTTATATGTGTGGAATCGTTGCTTACATCGGAAACAGAGATGCTTACCCCATCCTGATAAAGGGGTTGCATCGCCTTGAATACCGTGGCTATGACAGTGCCGGTATCTGCCTTCTCAATGAACAACTTACAATCTATAAATGCAAGGGAAAGGTCTCTGATCTGGAACATTATGTGAAAGCTAAGAATATGGCAGGGCACCTGGGAATGGCTCACACACGTTGGGCAACCCACGGAGAACCCAACCAGGTGAATGCGCATCCACATTATTCCCAGAATAAAAAACTTGCCATCATCCATAATGGAATCATTGAGAACTACGCTCCTCTCCGCAGTGAGCTGATCAGCAGGGGCTATTCTTTTGTCAGTGAGACCGATACTGAAGTGCTGATTCACCTGATCGAAGATATTATGACCAATGAAAGTGTCGATCTTGTAGAGGCTTTACGAATTGCCCTTAACCAGGTAATCGGAGCTTACGCAATTGTCATTCTTTCGAAGGACAACCCGGATATGATCCTTGCTGCCCGCAAAGGAAGTCCTATGGTAATTGGTATCGGCAAAGATGAATTTTTTATTGCCTCCGATGCAACTCCTATTGTGGAATATACCAACAACGTGGTTTATATGGACGATGAGGAGATTGCCATCATTCAGAAAGAAAAAGAACTGAAAATTATCACCATCACGAACAAAAGGAAAACACCCTATATTGAGAAGCTGGAGATCAGCCTGAACGCGCTTGAAAAAGAAGGATTTGATCATTTCATGTTAAAGGAGATTTATGAACAGCCGCGATCGATCCGTGACAGTATGCGCGGTCGGCTTCATCTGGATAAAGGATTGGTAATACTTGGCGGGATACGGGAATATGAACAGAAGCTGATGAACGCACGTCGCATCATCATAACTGCTTGTGGAACCTCCTGGCATGCCGGCCTGGTCGGAGAATACCTGATCGAAGAACTGGCGCGTATACCGGTCGAGGTGGAATATTCTTCAGAATTCCGTTACCGTAACCCGGTTCTTTCAGAAGAAGATGTGGTGATTGCTATTTCACAGTCAGGCGAAACGGCTGATACACTTGCAGCCATTGAACTGGCAAAGTCGAAAGGGGCTACAGTCCTTGGCATCTGTAATGTTGTGGGATCATCTATTGCCCGCGCAACGCATGCAGGAGTTTATACACATGCCGGTCCTGAGATTGGCGTTGCCTCTACCAAAGCATTTACCGCCCAGGTGGCTGTATTGACTTTACTCGCTTTGCAGATAGCCCAGAAGAAAGGCACTATTCCGCAATCCCGTTTTCACCAGATGCTGTCGGAATTGAATGTCATTCCTGAAAAAGTTGAGCAAACTCTTGCCATCAATGAGCAAATTAAAAAAATCGCCAATATTTATAAGGACGTAAAAAACTCGTTGTACCTTGGCAGGGGCTATAACTTCCCTGTTGCCTTAGAAGGTGCGCTTAAGCTGAAAGAGATTTCCTATATACATGCAGAGGGGTATCCGGCTGCCGAGATGAAACACGGCCCGATTGCCTTGATTGATGAGTATATGCCTGTTGTAGTTATTGCTACGCGAAAAGGCACCTACGAGAAAGTAATCAGCAACATCCAGGAGGTGAAAGCAAGGAAAGGGAAAATTATCGCCATTATCAATACCGGAGATAAAACCGTGCAGGGCTTGGCAGATCATTGCATTGAAATTCCTGAGACCGAAGAATTTCTGAATCCTTTGTTAGCAACAATACCGCTTCAGCTTCTTTCCTATCACATTGCAGTGATGCGGAATTGCAATGTTGATCAACCCCGGAACCTGGCGAAATCAGTTACCGTGGAGTAGTACGTTGGGGGTGTGTTTTGGTCGGGTGATTTACCAAGGGTTTCCAGAGGTTTTGATATAAGGTATTTGGATGGATTTCCGGTTTCCCCTCTATTTTGATGAATCGCAGGTATCTTCAAAGTTAATTTCCAGTTAACAACCTATTGTTGATATCATTCTTTCAGCATCACTGGGAAAGTGAGAATAATATATAATTTTATCCCAGACATTTAAAATGCTGAAAACCATGAAATCAATCCTGATCATTCTGTTAATCTCATTGTCGGCTTTTCTTCCAACCTATGCGCAGTTGCCAGACGGCAGTATAGCACCGGATTTTACATTGCAGGATATCAACGGGAATTCGCATCATCTGTATGAATATCTTGATTCAGGGAAAGTCGTAATTATTGACTTTTTCGAAGTGATGTGCCGGCCTTGCTGGGAATATCATGAAACGCACAATCTTGCAAAGGCTTATAATGCCTGGGGCCCTGGCGGAACGAATGAATTGATGATCTTTGAAATAGAAGGAATAAAAAGCTCGGTGGAAAAGATCCGGGGGCAGGCTTCGGGAACTTATGGCGATTGGACGGCTGGTGAGCCTTTCCCGTTTATTGCCACCTGTGCACCAAATACAGACCAGGTCGTTAAAGATTACAAAATTGGGTTTTTCCCTTCTGTATACATGATCTGCCGTGACAGAAGAACAAAACTGATAGGAACATTGGACACAGCTGCAATTCACTCAAAAATGCATCAATGTCCCAATGCGCCTGCCGACAGCCTTTTCATGGATCTGGTATCCATTGATTCAGTAAGCAAAGTTGGTTGTACGGATGTTGTTCACCCATACCTTAAGCTCCAGAATTATGGAGCTCAGTCCATCTTCAGCGCAAAAATTGATGCTTCTGTTGACAATTCTCCTCCACAAACCATTGACTGGACAGGGCACCTTACAACCTATGATATCCTTGAATTCGACGGGACTACTTTTACTCAGCTATCCGACGGATCTCATAATTTTTCTTACCTGATAAACTCAATAAATGGATATACCCAAGGATTCAGGAGAGATACAATCAGGTTCCGTGTGACTGTCGCAAAGAATTGGCCAGGCTTGCCTTTCACTGAGAATTTTGAAGAGAGCCAGTTTCCATATAACCGGTGGACCATCGATAATAATTATCCAACTGTACCAACCTGGGAACGAGCTGATCTTGACTATGCCAAAGCGCTGCGAATTCCCTATTACAATATCGATCCAAGCTATTTAAGCTCAGTTTATTTACCCGGCCTTTCGTTTGCAGGAATCGTAAACGCTTCCTTGCGTTTCGACCTGGCCTGTATACACAATAATTCTGTTTTGCGGAAAGGCGGTTATGACTTGATCTCAGTAGCCTATTCACTGGATTGCGTAAAGACATTGACAAGTCTTGCAAACATCTCTGAAATAGAAAACCAGACTGCTCCCGATGATTCTAACTATTTTGTTCCCACAGAATCACAATGGAAGCCAATTGATATTGACTTGTCAAAACTATCCGGAAAAGAAAATGTATTTCTCTGTTTTCAAAGCGGTCCGGCTTTTGGAAACAATATGTACGTTAAAAACCTACGGATTATTAACACAACAGGGGTAAAAAGCGACCCGGAAAATCTTCAGATTCATATTTATCCTCAACCTGCCCATGAAAATTTGTTTGTGAAGTTCAATCTCCCGCAGGAAGATATCAGTCTGTACATCTCCGATGCAAGCGGAAGATCGACCAGGACATACAGTTTCCCAAATGGTTCAATAGAAGTAGCATTATCCTTGACAGACCTGCCCCCCGGATGCTATTACCTCAGGATTACAACCTCAAAATTCACCGGCATGAAAAAGGTTCTAATCTATTAGGAAAAGAATGATCCTGTTAATTTGTATCAGCTGCGATCGTTTGTGACGTGTGCCGGCTGCCAATAATATACCCGTATTTTAGTGTATTATTGACTATAGTCGGCCAGAAGCACCATCCCAATCAACCAGATTCCAGAAATCGGAAATGTAATTCGGTCGCATGTTCTGTTTGTCTAAGTAATAAGCATGTTCCCATACATCAATGGTCAGCAGGGGTGTAAGTCCGCTTCGCAAAGGATTACCGGCGTTGCTTTCCTGCGTGATATCCAATGATCCGTCAGGCTTTTTTACGAGCCAGACCCATCCGGAACCAAAGAGTGTAGCGGCTGCAGTGGAAAATTTCTCTTTGAATTCTGAAAATGAACCGAAATTCCTGACGATAGATTCCAGCAGGTTCCCTGATGGTTCTCCTCCTCCTTTTGGTTTCATGCAATTCCAATAAAAAGTGTGATTCCAAACCTGGGCACCATTGTTGAAGATCCCGCCACTTGCTTTTCGGATAATATCCTCCAGTGTGGCATTTTCAAACTCGGTGCCAACGATAAGTTTGTTGAGATTGTTTACATAAGCCTGGTGATGCTTGCCATAATGGAATTCAAGCGTTTGTTTGGAAATATATGGATTCAATGCATCCATAGCATAAGGTAATCTGGGCAATTCGTGTGTCATGGTTTTTGGTATTTTAGGTTTATAATTGCGTAATTTAATTTTGCCTCACCCCCTGCAGGGGTTGACTAAAAAGTGTTTTTTATTTTCTCGCAGAGTGTCTCACCTATAGGAAAATACAGGAACATCAAATCAGATAACTTAAATGGTTCACGCGGAGTTTCGCAGATTATTGCGCAGAGTTCCGAATAAAAAATTCACTTATAAAATCTGTGAGACTCAGCGCAATAATCTGCGAGACTCAGTGAGAAATATATTATTGAATACCAGATAATTACATCAAGTTATATA
>CAIWTA010000192.1 GCA_903915465.1 uncultured Bacteroidales bacterium
ACTCCGGCATTCAGCCACCAGTTCCAGAAAGGGGGTTTTCTGAATATACGCTGATATTTTTTTTACTGCCAGGGGTTCATCGTCAATGGCGATGCAGGGAATCTTCATATTGGAATTTTAAGGTCGACTTCAAATTCATTTTCTTTATCCTGGATGTTCAGATGGAAATTATCCTCATATAATAACTTTAAACTGTCTTTAATGTTATCAAGACCGATTCCTGAATATTCGCCCTGATAATTTGCTGCAATTTTATGTTTGCTGTTTTTAATGATACATGTCAGGAAAGTGCTGCTAAACTGGAGTTCAAAATAAATGTACGACTTCTGTGGGTAACTCACTCCATGTTTAAATGCATTTTCCAGCAAAGAAATAAAAAGCATCGGGGGTATTTTTGTATCAGGAACCTGCTCAGGAATCACGACAGTAACTTCCACCTCATCGGAATGCCTGAGCTGCATGAGCGAAATAAAACTGTTGATGAATTCGATCTCCTTTTTCAGTTCGATCGTGCTTTGAGCTGAGTCATAAAGCAAATAGCGCATGAGTGTTGAAAGCCGTGCGACCGCATCCTGGGCCTTTTCCGAATCTATTTCAATAAGCGAATGGATGTTGTTCAGGGTATTCATGAAAAAATGCGGGCTTACCTGATGTCTTAATAAGGCAAGATTGGTTTTAAGTTGTTCTTTCTCGGCATCCTTTCTCAGTCTCTCTTCATTCAGCCATTTCGCCATCAGTTTGATCGTTGTACCGGCTCCCACGGTTAGAATACAAATGATAAGCGTATCAAAAAAAACCATGAAAGGCGGTTTTGGATTGGGGGAATTGAGATCGGGGGGTCTGAATCCATCGGGTGTAGCATCCATTCCCGAGCCAGCATTCTGCAAAAAGGCCGGAGGAATGATGATATTAACAGCAATCACTAGGAATATCAAAACTGTTGTCAGCACAAAGTAATTCAGGTATCTCTTCTTTAAAAGTAAGTGGGGGACCAGGATGTAAACATTTGCCAGGAAAACAATGAGATATCCGCAAAGGTTTAACCAATGTCCTGCAATGTTGTTCCAGTTGAGGTGTCCGGAGCCGCGTTCACTAAAAAAAGGCACCGAGAAAACGAGCATCCATAGTAAAACGTAAAATAAAATTTCAATTTTCCTGCTGTTCAACGAAAGTGCTTTCATTTCACAAAGTTATTTAACTTATCTAAAACTGTATTTTGTAAATAAAATTCGGGAAAAAACCCAGCTGGTATGTCGTACTGATAGTCTTGCTTCTGTCGTCGTAACCCTGGGAGAATACGTTTTTATTGTTCGTTACATTTTGCATATCAATGGAAATCGATTGCGACAATTTTTTCGTCCTGCTGTTCAGGGTATATCCGACCTTGAAATCCAGCCTGAAATAATCCGGATATGTGCTTGTATAGGCATATTCATCACCTCTCAGTGCCTCCCTGCCCCTGGCCTGGGATGCTGCTAAATCTATCGGTGTATAATATCGTCCTCCGGCATACGTAACTTTGATGACGGTTGTGATGGCATTCCTTTTTTCCTTGCCAAGCTTCCACTCTTTCCCGGCCAGGAAGTTGGCCACATATCTCCCGTTAAAGGCCGTATTTCTTTCTATTCCGTCACTGGCGGTGTATTTTGACTGATAAAGCGAAGCTGTAAATAAGCCATAGTACCCCCTGCTAAAGAACTTCTCCACAGTAAGTTCAACACCGTAGTTTCTGCCTGAGCCGGTATTTGCCAGGCTGTCTTCCAGGTCGGTTTTAAAGCTTGCCCCGGTATTCAGCATGGAGTAACTGCTTGGATATGTATTAACAGGCACGTTGATGAGATATTGATAATAGGCTTCAAGTTTCAACCGCCAGTCTTTGAAGGGCTGCACATCATATCCCAAAACAAAATGATGACTTTTCGTAAAACCCAGGTTCAGGTTATCATAATTGTATGACCCATCTGCATTTGGCGTCTGTAAAAAATAGACATTTAAAGGCTGGGTTTGCGAATGTAATCCATAACCAAAGCTGAAACTGTTTTTATGATTCAACTCGTACTTTAACCCGATACGGGGTTCAAGGGAGAATGAATTATTCAGGAAAAACTGCTGGGCATGGATGCCTGCATTCAGGGTGAGTTTTTTGCTGATGTTGTATTTAAGATGTGCATAAACCTGGGCCAGCGTGGTATAACTGTTGTAATCCCAGATCTGCTTCCAATCTTCAACCTCACGCCTTCTGCTCCTGTTGTATAGGTAAAGATTCATATATTCAGCCTGCATTCCGACCTTAAAGAACAGCCTGGAATTGATTTTCAGATTGTAGTTGGTAATGAATTCGTAACCTGTTCTGCTAACCTTATTTTCCTCTTTGCTGTAGGAATTCCTTAATGAATCCAACCCGTAGTTCAATTGGTTGGTTCCAGAATAATTGATGCCGATCGTAGAACTTATAAACGATTTACTGTTGATCTGCTTGAAGTGTTTCAATCCCCCGATGGCAATCTTACTCTTGAAATCTGTTTGTTGTCCACCGCCATATAATTCATTCGAACTGCCTCCTTCTATTGCAATGCTGCTGGCAGCCAGGATACCAAACAGGGTAAACCTGCCAAGTTTTGTTTCCCCGCTGTTTATTTTGAAAGAAAGATCCTGGTAGGTAGGCGTTGCCGTAGTGCCTATGTTTATTCCCATGG
>CAIWTA010000193.1 GCA_903915465.1 uncultured Bacteroidales bacterium
ACCAAAGAGATCAATAAATTGAAAAGACTTACCAGGACAATAAATAAATAATTAAAACCTACAAAACCCAACTCTAATGAAAACCCAGCAAAACCCAAAGACATTAGCCGGTATTAACCACGAAAACCAACTGGTTTCATCGTATATTAATGAGCCTACTAAGGAATCAGATCCCATTCTTGCGTTCACAGGCCCGACACAGGAAAACTATGTCAATCCCTTATACCTGCGAACAGGTATGGTTACAAGTATTGCAAATATGAGCTTTGGAGGGTTGTGGATGTGAAATCCCTTCTCCACGGTGTAAAAAAAATATTCAAAATACTCAACCTGAAAATCATCGAGCAAAGAAAATGAGTGAATATTAAAGTAGCATCACATTTTATTATCTTGTTCTATTCCGTTTTAACTTTCCTTTTCCGCTTTACCCATAAGAGTGTATAAATCATCGCAAATAGAGTGATCGCAAGGATTCCCCATTTGATAAAGGGATTGGTAAAACAAACCGGTTGGTTGTTTCCAATTGAAACAAAACCAGACCAATAGAAAGGATGTGCAGTAATATTATCAGCGCCATCAAGGTAATCGATCTGGGCTTTTTGCAATGCAACCGGCTTTTCGTCCTTTTTATTCAGATACTTGTAAAAATCCTTCATAATGTCGGCCGTAGATTGATCATTTACACTCCACAATGTGGAAACTATCGATGGAACTCCCGCATACAAAAAGCCTCTTGCAAGGCTCATGATCCCTTCTCCTGCTTCGAGCTTTCCAAAACCCGTATTACAGGCGCTTAAAACTACCAGATCAGCCTTTAACTTCATGTTAAATATTTCATAGGCAAATAGATTAGCATCGGTGCTGTCATTTTTCTGATAAAACACCAGCTTTGATTGCATGGGTTTCTCATCATTCATGATCCCATGCGTTGATATGTGAAGGATACTGTATTGAGACGAAAACTGAAGAAAATTTGCTTTGGTTGCGGTAGTGTCAAGAAATACTTTTCCACCATACAATTGCTGGATATTTTTTACTTCATCTTTTGACCCCGTCAGAGATACGAATTCTTCGCCACGCTCTTTTAATTCTGCCAGCAAAACAGGATTACCTGTTTTAAATGAGGGAGCAAAGGCAAGAATATCAGTTTTGGGTGACCGGTTCTTCATTTTCAGCGACTGCAAGTAAATGGTTGCTGAATACCCATATCCGATAGCATGGTTCTTAATCAGGTAGCGTAATGATTTATAATTGTTGGCAGTGGCATTTCCGGCTTCAGTTATCAACGCCTCAAAAGGAATAGTTCCCAGTTTCCCATCAGGGATGATGATAAGGTTTTTATTTTTCAGCAAAGGCTCCACTCTTTTTACCAGGGTTTCATATAGGGAATTTGCAACCTTAGAAAAACTGGTAGCTGCCCCACCGGAAAATTCTTTATGAAGTATCATATTCCGGAAGGTGTCGATATTTTTATAAAAGGTACTGTTAATAGCCGTTCCGATAAAGGAAACAGAGCATGGGGACAGGATAAAAGTAAATAACATTTTATCAGCGAGGGCATACTCAATAATAACGTCTTTATCGCTAAGCTGTGACTGAATCTCCTTAATCCCGGCAATTTTGAGATCATATTTAAGCTGGTAATATTCCGGATAACTCTGCTCAAAAGACCGGATAAGACTGTCGTAAGAATGGTTCATTGTAAATTGCAGGTTTTGCCATAGTTTAACCTTTTTCTGGTCAGAATTTTTTCGTGCTTGTTCTTCTTGTATGCTCTTTGTATAAAATGCAAGATCAAGCCGCAGATTCTTCTCAAGATTTTGTATTGAGTCGGGAATTCCGCCAATAGACCTGGCTTCCAGTTCCTTTAATGATGAATACAAAACGGCACTCCTACTTTTTTCCGAATAAGTAAATGCTTTTTCGAGGTATTTCGGATCACCTGTTTTGTGGTATAACAAATAGCAAAAACAAACACCGGAAGGATACGCTTCAAGATATCTTTTATTCATAAATGCCTTGGCATCCTCAGCTTTAAAGTTGATCCGTAATTCATCCAGAAGCTGAATAGCCAGATCAACTGTTGATAAAGCCGTCTTTAATAACCCGATGGAATTCGGCTGAATTTCATACAGTTGATAAAAAGCAGCAGCTTTTGCTTCCAAAGCACCAAGCAGGTAAAGTCTGGAAAAAGAATTTTCAATTCCCGGATTATGCGTAATCAAAGAATCCGTGAAATCCTGTATGTTCGCTATCATTGATTTTTGCATGTATTTAATTGCCTGGGAGTACTTTCCCAAATCAAAATACATATCTCCGATATTATAAAAAAGGATGGCTGCATTCGGATGTTTATTTCCAAAAATCTCCTGATTTATCGTTAAGGCTTTTTGATAATTAACCAAAGCCCGGTCAATTTTACCGCTTTTGCTGTAAAGTTCACCAAGATTGGAATAGCATACAGCCAAGTCGGGATTTTCAGGAGCTTCATTAAGAAATATTGTGATCGCTTTTCTGAAATAATATTCAGCCGAGTCTGAATTATTCTTTTCTCTATAAATCCGCCCCATACTATTGAAGATGGATGCTATCATACTACCTTGTCCCGGGATACCTGAAAGAATTGACAGTGCATCTCTCAACGACTTAAGAGCATCAGGGAAATCGCCAATAATTATTTGAATTACGCCAATGTTAGCGTAGCAGGAGGCAACTCTTGTGTCCTTCTTGCCGACTCCTGTTTCAAAGATTGATGCCGCTTTCTGGATATAGATTAAAGCTTGATTATAATCGCCGTTTTCACTATAAACCTCTCCAATATTGTTGTATATCGCTCCAACTGTCGGATGGGTTTCGGGAAATACCCGAAGAGCCAGGTCCAGAGATCGTTTAAAATATTTTGCAGCCTGATTGTACTTTCCCTTCTTGTGATAAAGTGCTCCTAAATTATTATCATAAGTTGACAGACTTGCATCATAGTTTCCTTTTAAAGATTGTGTGATGGAAATTGCCTGGCTAGTGTTCGACAGGGCTTCTTCATAATTTCCAAGGGCCATATTGATGGAACCCATATTGGCCAACACTTCTGCAAGACCAGATTGATTACTGACTTTATTATCCCTCCATACCGAAACAGCTTTCCTGAACTGAGCCATTCCTGAATCAATCTGCCCTTTATAACAGTAAATAGTACCAATACAATTATAGCTCCCGCCAAGTTCCTCCATATTGGAATGCTTAAGGCTTGATTTTGAGGCTTCAATGGCATAAACCCTTGCCTGATCTAAAGCGCCTGCCATAATATATTGTTCGCTGATCTTCACCTTGCAGCCGGCATATTTACCAAATTGTTGGGCGGATTGATATATCGATGCTGCTTGAGCAAAACAAACAATTGCACTATCAAATCTGGCCATTTGTGAGAATCGATCCCCTTGTACAAATAATTTGCTGGCAATTGCGGTATCTACAACTGCTGCTGCAGCGGCACTTTTACCATCGTTCTTTGGAATATCTGCCCGGAGAAAAAGCATCAATAAAAATACGGAAATCAGAATTGATATGGTTTTGCTCATTAGACTATATTTTAGTGTGGAATCATATTTGAAGACACGGCTAAATTAAAACACTTTTTTAATTTTTCTTTTAGAATCTTTTTAAAATTCATGAAATTTTCTATCAATTTATATCCTCAGGCCGGGCGGCCTCGTCGTCCACAACGCAGCTGCGTCTTCTTCTATCTCACTTCGCTCGATTTCCTGCTTCACCGGAACTGTAGACATCGAAGGCTGCTTATGTGGCGACTGTTGATCTTTATTCTTTTTAAATTAAAGCAAATCACATCTTTCCTTGTCAACTCATCAGCTCTTCACCCCATCAACTCATCAACTCTTCAACCCATCAACTCATCAACTCTTCAACTCATCAACTCTTCAACCCATCAACTCATCAACTCATCAACTCATCAATCTTTGCCCTCAGGCCGGGCGGGCCTCGTCGTCCACAACGCAGCTGCGCCTTCTTCTATCTCACTTCGCTCGATTTCCGGCTTCGCAGGAACCGAAGAAGCCAAGGCTACTTTTGTGGCGACTGATGTTGTTTTCAAAAAAATTGAGCACCTCGCAGCAAGCGACGAGGTATCAGAATTCCTGAATTCCTGCATTTTGCATTCCTTCTATGTTGTAAAACAAGAGTCTGGCAATTTATTTTTCAAAAATCATAAATAATCATCTATAAAAACAACCTTCTATCAGCAGAATCTTGTACAATTTGATCTGCAATACCTTGCTTCATTTTTTATAGAAAGTGAGCCGTGGCCTGCGTTTAGCAGATTCTGATCACTCAGAACTGCAGGAATGCAATAACAGTCTCACAATCGAAGATTTTTTATAGAGGATGATTTTATCTAACAACAGAACACACATAAGGTTGATTGTTTTTTAAAACAAATCTAATACGTCTGGTTAATTTTCTTGCAATCCTGATTATTGCTTTGTTTGGCTCCATCCGTTTACAATAATCATGATAACTTTTATTCAAAGCCGGGTCAAGTCTTGCAGCAACCCAGGCACTTTCAATAACTGCACTTCGAAGTGCGCTGTGCCCCCTGGGTGTGATCTCTCCGATCACTTCTTTGTCCCCACTGCTATTGGTTGATGGTACAAGCCCAATAAAGTTACATAGTTGATCTTCGTTGGCAAACCGGTTGATGATTTCAATTTCTGTCAAAATTATCATGGCTGTTAATAAGCCAATACCAGGTATGCTACGAAGCAACTTCTGTTGCTTTTCATAACAGTCCGTTTCTGCTACCTCTCTTATTTGCTTTGTTACCTGAAGAATGGATGCACGTAAATTCTTGCTTTGTGTCAACAAAACGTTTAATGAGGCTTTCCCGCTTGAAGTTGGCATCGGAATATCCTCCAACCATTTCATAAATCGATTCGACCAGTGTGACCCGGATGCGCTGAATGTTTCAGGTATTTCAATGCCGTGAAAATACAGAAATGACTTTATCCGGTTTTTATATCTTGTCATATCCTTCACCAGAGTCCCTCGTGTGCGAACTAATCCTCTGTCCTCAAGAGTCTTTATGGATGGCACATGAATCGGTATTAAATCTCCATTACGGAGTGATCTTGCAATTTTTTTGCTGTCCCTGGGATCCGTTTTCTGCACTTTTTCTTTTTCCGTTGTGGGGATATCCGCAGGATTAACAACAATTGAATGTATACCCAGTTCCGTGAGCTTGTTATGAATCCAATACCCACAAAATCCAGCTTCGTAAGCAGAATGATAAGTTCCGCCCGGAAAGGTTTTTGCCAAATATTGATGTAATACCTCTGGCTTAGGCGGTTGCGAAAAAGTCTTATGGGTCAGCTTTTCAGTCATGATGGTTACCGTCCAGCTCTTTAAATGAACATCAAATCCAACATAAATATTCTGTCCATTAAAATCAATTTTGTTACTTTGTGTTTGCATAAGTCTGGTTTTTAAAAGTTTGTAAATTCGATCTTTAAAACTAATAAATTCCAGGCTTATGTTTTACAAACATAGGGACTGCATTTCTTCACTTCTCTTCCTTTTCGTTCTCGATAAAATTTTTACCTTTGCGGCCAATTATCTGTTAAAGGACTTACATATGAGTGCTGAAAGCCTGATCTTATTCTTTATTGTAGGGGCATTTCTTGTTGGAATCGCCTTGCTGTTCTCGAGTTATATTCCTCCTACTTCAACCAATCCCCAGAAATCAGAAACATACGAATGCGGGATTCCTACAGAAGGCTTATCCTGGCTTCAGTTCAATGTCGGCTATTACCTGTTCGCCATCATTTTCCTGGTGTTTGACGTGGAAACAGTGTTTATTTTCCCTTGGGCGAAAGTCATGAAAGAAGCAGGAATCACCGGATTTATTGAAATCCTGATTTTCTTCTTCGTTCTGGGTATCGGTTTGTTATATGCCTGGAAGAAAGGAGCATTGAAATGGGAATAAAAAACATGAAAGAAGCGGATTTCCTGGACAATGCCACACTGGAAACCTTTAAGCACACCGGGGGAAATGTTCTTCTTACAACAATAGACGATGTGATCGACTGGGGTCGCTCGAACTCAGTCTGGCCACTGACTTTTGCCACAAGTTGTTGCGGTATTGAAATGATGGCAGCAGGTGCATCACGACATGATTTTGCCCGGTTCGGGATCGAAGTTTACCGTGCCAGTCCGCGTCAGTCCGACCTTATCGTTGTGGCAGGAACCATCGTGAATAAAATGGCTCCAGTACTGAAACGGCTGTACGACCAGATGTCGGAGCCAAAATATGTAATTGCAATGGGAGCATGTGCTGTTTCCGGCGGTCCTTTCTATTATAACTGTTATCATGTTGTCCGTGGTGTGGATCATGTAATACCGGTGGATGTTTATATTCCGGGTTGCCCGCCGCGCCCGGAAGCACTTTTATACGGAGTCATGCAACTGCAGCGCAAGATCAAGCTTGCGACGATAGCCGACGTTAAGAGAATCCAGAAATAGTCGAAAGCCGAAAGTCGAAAGTCAAAACAACGTTATCATAAAACATGGATCAAGATAAATTAAAGGAAAGAATAACAGCGCTGGTCCCTGAAGCTGAATTCGAGGAAAACAAACAATTCCTCACGGCTTTTATCCCGGCAGGGAAATTGCATACAGCCGCACAAAACCTTAAGGAAGCAGAGGATACAGCCTTTGATTACCTTTTTTGCCAGACGGGAGTTGATATGACAAAGTATCTGATGGTGGTTTATCATCTAAATTCCACCAAACATGGACATTCTGTTGTGCTGAAGGTGAAAGCCGATGATCGTGTAAATCCTGCCATCGACACTGTCTGCGATATCTGGAGAACCGCCGAATTTCTCGAAAGGGAAATATATGACCTTCTTGGAATTCATTTCAATAACCATCCTGACATGCGACGGATTTTCCTGGACGAGAACTGGAAAGGCCATCCGCTTAGAAAAGATTATAAAGACGAAGTAAACATCGTTGAATTGTAAGTATGAAAGAAGTTATACATACACCCGTAAAGGCCTTAGAGGAAGAGGAATACCATATCAATATGGGTCCGCAACATCCCTCCACGCACGGAGTTTTGCGACTGGTTGTTTCACTTCAGGGTGAAATCGTGAAAAGCCTCAAACCACACTGCGGCTACATTCATCGCGGAATCGAGAAGATGTGTGAAAAAGATACTTATCCTCAGATCATTCACCTGACCGACCGGATGGATTATCTCTCAGCACACATCAACAACCACGGTGTTTGCCTGCTTGTCGAAGATGCGCTGCAGATCGAAGTACCTGAGCGGGTAAAATATATCCGCACAATCATTGATGAATTGACAAGAATCCAGTCGCACCAGCTCTGGTGGGCCTGTTTTGGGATGGATCTTGGCGGCCTTACCTGCTTTTTCTATGGATTAAGAGACCGGGAAAAGATCCTCGACATCTTTGAAGAATCTTGCGGCTCCCGGTTGTTGCATAGCTACTACACACCTGGCGGCTTGATGTGGGACATTCATCCGAATTTTCAGAAGAGTGTTAAGGATTTTATCAAGTATTTCAGGAAAAAGATAAAGGATTATGACCGCCTCCTTTCCGGGAATATCATCTTCATGGAACGGACAAAGAACGTGGGCCATCTTTCAAAAGAAGATGCTATCAGCTACGGCATAACAGGTCCTTCGGGTCGCGCTTCCGGCTTTTCCTGCGACATCCGTAAACATCATCCCTACGGAGTTTACGACAAAGCTGACTTCAGGGAAATCCTTTTTACAGAAGGAGACACTTATCACCGTTATATCGCCAGGATGGATGAGATGCATGAATCCATGAAGATCATTGAGCAACTGATCGACAATATTCCGGCAGGTGATTTTTCTGCTAAGATGAAAGCCGTAATCAAACTTCCTGCAGGAGAATATTACCAGCGCGTGGAAACGGCAAGAGGCGAGATGGGAATCTATTGCATCAGCGACGGCAACAAAACTCCCTATCGCATCAAATTCCGTTCACCTAATTTCAGCAACCTTGGCGTCCTGGATCATCTCAGCAGAGGGTTTAAAATTGCTGACCTTGTTGCCATCGGCGCTTCTCTTGATTTTGTAATTCCGGATATTGACAGATAACATCGATAAGATATGGCTTCTTTCATTTACGATTTTTCTTTATTAACCAAGCCGATCCATGAAGCGCTTTACCATTGGCTGCCACCAGTATGGGCACTCATCGCGGAGATGACCCTCATCGGGTTGATTTTCCTGCTCTTCTATGCAGTGGTAGGATTGTTTCTTGTTTATGCTGAACGAAAGGTGTGCGCCTTTATGCAAAACCGTGTCGGCCCGAACCGCGTTGGCCCATACGGGATTTTCCAGACAATAGCCGACTTCATCAAACTCCTGATGAAAGAGCTGATCATGATCAAAAATTCTGATAAACTCCTTTTCAACATTGCACCCTTCATAGTCATCATTGCTTCTTTTATGGCGATTGCCGCTATTCCATTTGCGAAAGGGTTACACGCCATCGACTTCGATATCGGCATCCTCTATGTGATCGCTGTCTCGTCGCTCGGAGTAGTGGGAGTCCTGCTCGCCGGCTGGTCCAGTAACAATAAATATTCGTTGATCGGGGCCATGCGTAGCGGCGCTCAGATTGTTTCTTACGAATTATCGGTTGGGCTGTCACTCATTACCATCGTCATCCTGGCCGGAACAATGCAGTTTTCTGCAATCGTGGAAGGACAGGCGAATGGATGGTTCATTTTTAAAGGCCATATTCCTGCATTTATCGCCTTTGTTCTTTTCCTGATATCCTCTACTGCGGAGACAAACCGTGGTCCGTTCGACCTTGCTGAAGCAGAATCTGAACTTACTGCAGGGTATCACACTGAATATTCCGGGATCAAATTTGCTTTCTTCTTTCTTGCCGAATACATGAATATGTTTATCGTTGCTTCAATTGCGGCAACAGTATTCCTGGGTGGGTGGATGCCCTTCCATGTGAGTAGCTGGACTGGATTCAACAACATCATGGATTACATTCCGCCGTTTGTCTGGTATTTTGGAAAGACCGCTTTTGTGATCTTCCTGATGATGTGGTTCAAATGGACTTTCCCACGCTTACGTATCGACCAGCTCCTTACCCTGGAATGGAAATATCTTCTACCAATCAACTTAGTCAATATCCTGGTCATGGCATTTATAGTATTAATGGGTTGGCATTTTTAAGAAATTATGAATAACTTTTTTAAATACTTTGCTGAAATCTACACCGGCGTAAAATCACTCCTTATCGGGATGGGTGTTACCGGAAAGTATTTCTTCAGCCCCGGGCAGATTGTTACACAACAATACCCGGAAAACCGGAAAACATTGAAAATGTACGACCGGTTTAAAGGCGAAGTGATCATGCCACATGATGCAAATAACCAGCACCGTTGCACCGGTTGTGGTATCTGCGAAAACAATTGTCCCAACGGTTCGATCGAAATCATTTCCATGCGAATTGAGACACCCGAAGGAAAAAAACAAAGGATCATCGACAAACACATCTACCACTTGTCGATGTGCACTTTTTGCAGCCTTTGTGTAAAGACGTGCCCCTCCAATGCGCTGGCCTTCGGACAAGAATTTGAACACGCCGTTTTTGACCGTGCAAAACTGACTAAGATTTTAAATCAACCCGGTTCAACCATCCTAAAAGGTATCGAAGAATGACGAGCAATCAAATCATGTTTTTTATTTTTTCGGCGGTCATCGTGATCTTCTCCATACTGACTGTTTCCAGCCGCAGGATTTTACGCGCGGCTACTTTCCTGCTGTTTGTTCTTGTCGCCACAGCAGGTCTGTATTTTATGCTTCGGTTCAACTTCCTGGCAGCCATCCAGCTTACATTATACGCCGGAGGTATTGTTGTACTGATCATTTTTTCCATCTTACTGACAAGTCAGGTCGGGCAAAAACTGGAATTACCTTCAGTTAAAAAAAGAATTTTTGCAGCATTTGCTGCACTTGCCGGAGGATTGGTCTGCATCTTTGCCATTCTGCAATACAATTTCCCGATTGCGGTTACTGATCTTTCTACAGAACGGACCACTATCGATGACATTGGGAAAGCTATGATAAGTACAGGAAAATATGGATATGCGCTGCCTTTTGAAGTGATCAGTATCCTGCTTCTGGCAGCCATGATCGGTGCAATAATCATTGCTAAGAAGAGAAAAGACTAAGTGAATAATTATAATTAATTTGATATAGAGAGAGAATCAATTTACGATTGGACGATTGACGATTGACGAATAAATTTTTGATTTACGATTTTTTTTTACTTTTTCAACCGTCAATCGTAACTCTAACACTTCAATCGTAACTCTAACACTTCAATCGTAACTCGTAAATCGTCAAATCGAAAATTTTTAATGTTTCTAATTAACCCATAATATAAAGTAACATGTTCGACGGAGTCCCTTTATCCTGGTTCCTGATTGTTGCAACAATCATGTTTTTCGTAGGTATTTATGGTTTCCTTGTTCGGAAAAACCTGATTACCATGCTTATGTCGCTGGAGTTGATCCTGAACTCTGTGAATATCAATTTCGTGGCATTTAATAAACTGCTGTATCCTAATCACCTGGAAGGAATGTTCTTTTCCATATTTATCATTGCGGTAGCAGCATCAGAGGCCTCTGTCGCCATTGCCATCATCATCAACATTTACCGCCGTCTTGTAAATATTGATGTGGAGAAAATGGAAGAGATGAAATATTAATTATTCCCCTCCCCCGCGGGGGAGGGGCTAACCGAGTTTTAATAGAAAATAAAAAGATATGATCGATTTCACATACACTGTCTGGATCGTTTTGATACCGTTAATCATCTTTGTTTTGGTTGGGTTCTTCGGAAACAAATTCAAACCGCTGGTTTCCGGGGTTATCGGAACCTCCGGCCTATTTGTTTCCATGGCGCTTTCATACTATACAGCCTACCAGTACTTTTTTGTTTTACCCAAAGCAGGCGATGTATTTGCGAAAGTAATCGGTTACAATACAGTTTGGCTGAAACTTACCGACAAATTACACATTGACCTGGGCGTACTGCTCGATCCTATTTCTGTAATGATGCTGATCGTTATTACTACAGTCTCTTTCATGGTTCATCTTTACAGCATCGGTTACATGCACGGCGAAAAAGGATACATGCGGTTTTTCTCGTTCCTTTCTCTTTTCAGCTTTTCGATGCTTGGTTTAGTAGTTGCAACGAACATTTTCCAGATGTATATTTTCTGGGAACTTGTTGGTGTCTCTTCTTTTCTGCTGATCGGCTTCTATTATGAGAAAGATTCAGCAGTAGCTGCATCCAAAAAAGCTTTCATCGTAACACGCTTTGCCGATCTCGGTTTCCTGGTCGGCATTCTGATTCTGTCTTTTACCACCGGAACTTTTGATTTCATTACCCTTACCGACCCGAATGGCCCTGCAATGCTTCAGGGCAGCGGCATCATGTTTCTTGGACTGTCAACAATGACATGGTCCATGATTTTCATCTTTATGGGCGGTGCCGGAAAATCAGCTATGTTTCCGCTCCACATCTGGTTGCCTGATGCCATGGAAGGCCCGACACCTGTTTCAGCATTGATCCATGCTGCAACGATGGTTGTTGCCGGGGTTTACCTCGTTGCCAGGTTGTTTCCGATCTTTCATTTTTCCGCACCTGTAGCCCTGGATGTGGTGATGTACGTGGGTGCATTCAGCTCCATCTTCGCTGCTATAATAGCCTGTACTCAGTTCGATATCAAGCGGGTGCTGGCATATTCAACCATGTCTCAGATTGGGTTGATGATGTTTGCCCTCGGCGTTTCAGGCTATGGCGAAGAACAAGGGCTGGGATTTATGGCCTCTATGTTTCATCTGTTTACCCATGCATTCTTCAAAGCTTTGTTATTCCTTGGTGCCGGAGCAATCATTCACGCTGTCCACAGCAATGTCATGAACGAAATGGGGGGATTGAGAAAACACCTTCCGATCACCCATCTTACTTTCCTGATCGCATGCCTTTCAATTGCAGGTATTCCGCCATTGGCCGGCTTCTTCAGCAAAGATGAAATCCTTGCTGCAGGTCATGAGAAAAGCATGATATTGTTTATTCTGGGATTGACGATTTCCGGATTGACAGCCTTTTATATGTTCCGGCTCTACTTTTCGATATTCTGGGGCAAAGAACAACATTATCATCATACACCACATGAAGCCCCTAAGGTGATGACAATCCCGTTGATGCTCCTTGCGCTGGGAGCGATCTTTGCCGGATTTTTACCGTTCGCATCTTTCGTCACTTCTGATGGAAAACCTTTCGCTACCCACATTGAACCGTTTGTTGCCATTCCGGCTGTATTGGTTGGGGTCATCGGAGCGCTTCTCGCCATGGTGTTTTACAAGAAGGAGACAAATATCCCTGAAAGAATTTCAGCTTCGCTGGGAGGTTTTTACCACGCTGCTTTCCGCAAATTCTATATTGACGAAGTCTACCTCTTCATCACAAAAAAGATCATCTTCAATTATGTTTCCCAGCCCATCGCATGGTTCGACCGTCATATCGTGGATGGCTCCATGAACGGCATTTCCTATGTTACAAACGGGGTTTCCACTAAGATCAAAGGTTTCCAATCCGGGCAATTACAGCAATATGCATGGGTTTTTATTACAGGTGCAGTCGCGTTGACACTGGCATTCATCTATTTATGGACTAATTAATTGTTGGACGAATGGATATTCTGACCTCATTTATTATTATCCCGGTACTGACAATCATTGGGATACTTTTCTGCAAGGATGCGAAACAAGTCAAATGGGTTTCAGCCATTGGAATGACCCTGCAACTGCTCAATGCAGCCATGCTGATCATTCTTTTCCTGCTCGAACGCAAATCAGGAAACATGGCTGTAATGTTATTTGTGAAAGATGTCATCTGGTACCCAAGCCTGAACATCCATTACTATGTTGGGGTTGACGGTATCTCGGTGGCCATGATCGGGCTGACCTCCATCGTGATCTTTGCCGGCATATTTGCTTCATGGGAAGTCACAGACCTTCCGAAAGAATTCTTTATCACATTGATCCTTCTGTCATCGGGTGTCTTTGGCTTTTTCATCTCTCTCGACCTTTTTACCTTGTTCCTGTTCTATGAAATTGCGGTAATACCGATGTACCTCCTGATCGGGATCTGGGGAAGCGGACCAAGAGAATATTCGGCCATGAAACTTACACTGATGCTGATGGGCGGATCAGCTCTGATCCTCGTCGGATTGCTGGGCTTGTATTTCAACTCAGCTCCAGGTGGCGGTCAACTGACATTTAATATTTTGGAAATTGCAAAAGTCCATATACCTGTCGAAACCCAGAAGTTCTTTTTCCCCTTCCTCTTCATAGGCTTCGGCGTTCTGGGCGCTTTATTTCCCTTTCATACCTGGTCTCCGGATGGTCATGCTTCAGCGCCAACTGCAGTTTCTATGCTTCATGCAGGGGTGTTGATGAAGCTTGGAGGTTACGGATGTTTCCGCGTTGCGGTTTTTCTTTTACCTGAAGCAGCGCATGAGTTGGCCTGGATCTTTATTATTCTTACAACCATAGGCGTGATTTATGGAGCTTTCGGCGCCATCTGGCAAAAAGACCTTAAATATATCAATGCTTACTCCTCCGTGAGCCACTGTGCACTTGTCCTTTTTGCCATCCTGATGTTCAATCAAACTGCCATGACAGGTGCCATTCTGCAAATGATCTCCCACGGTATCATGACGGCCCTCTTCTTTGCTTTAATTGGGATGATCTACGGAAGAACGCATACCCGTTATATTAATGAAATGGGCGGTTTAATGAAAGTCATGCCATTTCTCGCAGTTTGTTATGTGATCGGTGGTCTTGCATCTCTTGGACTTCCAGGTTTCAGCGGGTTTGTTGCTGAAATGACCATCTTTGTTGGTGCATTCAAAAATGCCGATGTATTTCACCGCGTAGCAACCATCATTGCAGTTTCTTCAATCGTTGTGACAGCAGTTTACATCCTTCGCGTTGTAGGTGTGCTTTTATTTGGTAAAATAAAGAATGAACAATTCGAACACCTGACAGATGCAAAATGGCATGAAAAATTAAGTACCGGTATCCTGATCTTTGGGATCACAGCAATCGGCCTTGCTCCTTTATGGTTGTCAGAATTGATTAATGGTAGCTTGGGGCCAATCATTCAAAGGTTACTGGTGTCCAGCCCGATACACTAATACCCCTCCCCCTGCTAGGGGTGGGGCAATTAAACAGAAGAAGAAAAACTAAAACAGAGACCAATGCTTATAATGAGAAATGAATTACTGCTGGTTGCCATTATGGTAATTCTGCTGCTTATTGAGATTTTTCTACCTCAGGACAAGAAGCATAAAATTATTAATCCGACAATTCTGCTACTTGCGCTTGTCACTGTCGCAGGTTTTCTTCCATGCCCTACCGGCTCTTTGTTCGGAGGAATGTATCAAACTACACCATTGATCCTGACATTGAAAAACATACTGAACATTGGGGCACTCATCGTCTTCATTCAATCAGTTACATGGCTGAAAAAGGACGAAAACAAAGAAAAGATCAGCGAATTCTATATCCTTTTACTTTCTACCCTTATCGGGATGAATTATATGATCTCCTCCGGAGATTTTCTGATGTTCTACCTTGGTCTCGAACTGGCAACCATTCCTCTTGCAGCCCTGGCTGCGTGGGATCGTTATAAGGAAAGATCTGCAGAAGCCGGGGTAAAATTGATTTTTACATCTGCCTTATCTTCAGGGATACTCCTTTACGGTTTGTCAATGATCTATGGAACTGTAGGAACCTTATACTTTACGGAAGTTGCCGCTGCCTACGGAAATTCGCCTTTACAGATCCTTGCCTTTATCTTTTTCTTTGCGGGAATGGCATTTAAAATCTCGCTGGTTCCCTTCCACTTATGGGCAGCCGATGTGTACGAAGGAGCACCGATCAACATCACCTCTTACTTATCAGTGGTATCAAAAGGTGCAGCAGTTTTTATTTTTACCATGCTGCTCTTCACTGTTTTTACAAAGATCGCCATGATGTGGAAAGATGTGATCTATGTGATTGCAATCCTGACAATGACTATTGGCAACCTTTTTGCCATGCGCCAACGTAATATAAAACGATTTCTCGCTTTCAGCTCCATCGCTCAGGCTGGTTTTATCCTCCTGGGGATCATCGGTCAAAGCCAGCTTGGAATGACAACAGTGATATATTTCGTGTTGGTATATATCTTCTCCAACCTGGGAGCGTTTGGTGTTGCAACGGTGATTTACAACAAGACCGGAAAAGAATCCATTGATGATTACGATGGTTTCTATCGAACCAACCCATTCTTGAGCCTTACGATGATGCTGGCTCTTTTCTCCCTTGCCGGAATTCCTCCTGTTGCCGGCTTTTTCGGAAAGTTTTTCCTTTTCGCCGCAGCCGCACAAAAAGGAATGTATATCCTGGTTTTTATTGCTGTGCTGAATACCATCATTTCATTGTATTATTATCTCCTGGTTGTAAAGGCCATGTTCCTTAACCGGAGCGATCAGGCAATAGCCTATTTTAAAACAGATGGATATTCAAAGCTTGGACTGGCTTTGTGCGTTGCTGGCATTGTTGGCATTGGCCTCTACAGCCCGGTTTATGAATTTATC
>CAIWTA010000194.1 GCA_903915465.1 uncultured Bacteroidales bacterium
CACCTTGGGATAAAACTGATGCTCGAGCTGATGGACCTTGATTGCCAGGCTTTCCGGTGTATCTTCAGGATCAACCTTGCATCTCACCTGGAAAAGGATCTGCCCTTCATCATAATTTGCATTGACAGAATGAATGGAAATCCCCGATTCTTTATCTCCTGAAGCAATGACTGCTGCATGAACCTTCATTCCGTACATTCCTTTTCCACCATATTTAGGAAGCAGCGCAGGATGGACATTCAGTATCTTATCGGTATATGCTTTTAGAAGATTTTCAGGAACGAGCCATAAAAACCCGGCCAGCACAAGAAATGAAACCTCGTGTTCTGTTAGTAAATCGAGGATTTTGTTAGTTTCATACAATTCATTTCTTGAGAAAACCGCGATAGGAACCTCAAGTTTTCGCGAACGATCCAGCACATAAGCGGTCGGATTGTTGGAAAGAACAAGAGCCACACGGATGAGTTGTGCGGATTGAAAGTATTCGATGATCCGCTGGGCGTTGGTTCCGCTACCAGAAGCAAAAATGGCGATCTTTTCCATAAAAAGGACTTTATGCTGGCTTGGTTGCAAAATTAACAAAGCCTATAAACCAATGTTTTGATTATTTCTATTTTTTCAGCTTTAAACTGTCACGTAGATGGCCTTCAATATAAAATTAGTGAAGCTCAGATTGTTGAAATTTAATAATGTTAAAAAATCTTAAATTATTTGGAATTGTCATTATAAAATACCGTTCTTTGCAATCCGTTTAACCAAAAAAAGGAAAAAACATGTCTGACATTGCATCAAAAGTTAAAGCTATCATTGTTGATAAGCTTGGTGTAGATGAAAATGAAGTTACACCAGAAGCAAGCTTCACAAATGATCTCGGTGCTGACTCTCTCGATACAGTTGAGTTAATTATGGAATTCGAGAAAGAATTTGATATCGCCATTCCTGACGATCAAGCCGAGAAGATTGGCACTGTTGGTGAAGCTATCGCCTACATTGAAAACAATACAAAGTAAGTTCTCACTGCTAAAAAGTGATAACTTGATAGTACTGTTTACCCTACATGAGAAGAAGAAATTAAAATCCCTCCTACAGGAGGGATTCTTTTTTATCAACTTTAAAATTATTTCAAGTGATACTACGTCGAGTGGTTGTAACCGGACTTGGCGCACTGACGCCAATCGGTAATTCAACAGAAGAGTACTGGAATGGGTTGATCAACGGTGCCAGCGGCGCTGGACCAATCACCCGGTTTGATGCATCCAAGTTTAAAACGCGGTTTGCCTGCGAAGTCAAAGGGTTTAATCCGGAAAATTATTTTGACCGGAAAGAAGCCCGAAAATATGATATTTACAGCCATTTTGGTTTAGTCTGTTCGGATGAAGCCGTTAAAGACGCAGGATTTGATTTGTCAAAGATGGATCTTAACAGGGTTGGTGTTATCATGGCTTCAGGCATTGGCGGATTGGATACTCTGATTTCGGAAGTGTCGAATTTCCTTCAGGGAGACGGCACTCCGAGGTTTAATCCGTTCTTTATCCCTAAGATGATCTCAGATATCACGGCAGGTCATATTTCCATTAAATATGGATTTCGTGGGCCAAATTTCGCTACTGTTTCTGCTTGTGCTTCATCTGCAAACGGGCTGGTAGATGCTTTCAACTACATTCGCCTTGATATTGCAGATGTTTTTGTTACCGGAGGAGCTGAAGCACCTATTAATCCTGCGGGTGTCGGAGGATTTAATGCCATGCACGCCCTTTCTACAAGGAATGATGATTATTTTACTGCTTCACGTCCTTTTGATAAAGACCGTGACGGTTTCGTGGTCGGAGAAGGGGCAGGTGTGCTGATATTTGAAGAGATGGAACACGCTATCAACCGGGGTGCAAAAATTTATGCAGAGGTAGCCGGCGGTGGCCTTTCCGGTGATGCCTACCACATGACTCAACCTCATCCTGAAGGATTGGGCGCTATCCTTTCCATGAAGGGTGCCCTGAAAGATTCGGGATTGACTTGCAAAGACATTGATCATATCAATACGCACGGAACTTCCACGCCATTAGGAGATATCGTTGAACCCAAAGCAATACAAACTGTTTTTGGAGAAGATGCTTACAGGATCAATATCAATTCAACAAAATCTATGACAGGCCATTTGCTGGGTGCTGCAGGTGCGATTGAATCCATCGCCGCTATCCTGGCCGTAAAAAATGATATCATACCTCCTACGATCAACCATTTTACAGATGATCCGGAAATTGATGCCAAACTGAACTTCACTTTCAACAAAGCCCAACAACGGGTTGTCAATGCTGCTCTTACCAATACATTCGGCTTTGGCGGGCACAATGCTTCGATTATTTTCAAAAAATTCCAGGAATAACTAACCGTTGAAATTACCTCTTTTAAAACCGGTTCGGTATTATCTTTCCTCAGAAAAACAGCTCTATCATGCGATAAAAAATATTTTTGGGTTCTATCCCGGAAATATTTTTTTATATAAACTGGCATTTATTCACAAATCAGTTGGAACTGAAACATCCGGCGGATCAAAGGTCAACAACGAACGGCTTGAATTCCTCGGTGATGCTGTACTGGATGCCGTGGTAGCCGATTACCTGTTTAAGACTTTTCCGGTGAAAGATGAGGGATTCCTTACGGAGATGCGATCGAAAATCGTCAGCCGTGTGTCCCTCAATAAACTTGCCCAGAGATTGGGATTAGAAACCTTGATTCAACTGGAAGCCAATTCCACCAATGTTTACCGTTCCTGCCAGGGTGATGCATTTGAAGCCCTGATTGGTGCCGTGTACTTAGATAAAGGCTTTCGGTTCACCCGGCATATTCTCCTTGAAAGAGTCATAAAACACTTTTTCAACATCGATGACCTTGTTAACCAGGAATTAAATTTCAAGAGCAGAATGATCGAATGGGCCCAAAAAGAACGGAGGCAAATCAGTTTTGTTGTAACTGATGAAATAGGCTCCGGCTATAGAAAACAATATGTTGTGGAAATTCTTGTCGATGGGGAATCTCTTGCCCAGGGCAGGGATTATTCTATCAAAGGCGCTGAGCAAGGTGCAGCAGAAAAAGCCTGGAATCACCTGACCACGGATTTTACCGGCAATGAGCAGTGATTGTCTCTTGACCTCACCCTGTAAATTCACTATATTTGCTATAACATTGCAATTGTGTGTCAAATGGCAAAAAGGATTCATCTGGAGGTACGGCCTGAACCTGCGTTTTTTACAATTCTGGGAATATCCTGCCATTTGAGGGATTACAGGCTCTCTTATCTGATTAATCACCATCTTGGGTTTTCTTTTATCAAACGGGATGATCTCCGGATTATCCCTGCATCTGATAAAGAACAGGCTGAATTTTCATTCTATAGCTTCTGGAACGAAGAAAACTTAAATACTTTTTATCTCATCGCAAACAGAAGCCAGTCGCTTATTTTGGTTCCGGAGATGAAGCAATTTGATTTTCTGCTGATCGTGGATGGAAAGTATAATAAAACCGAGAAAGATGCAATGATGAAAACTTTACGGTCTTTACCCAGCATCCTCACAATATTTGAGATCAAATTCACAGAAATAAAGAATCATGAAAGTCTGCTGACAGATATAGAGATGCATGTTATGAATATTCGGAAATTGTCAAAAATCAAGTATCAACCCAAATAAACCAAGGAGGAATAAACTATGTTTGAAAATCTGAAAAAAGCGTTTGACAAGGGCGTTGAGTTTGCCTTTTCGACGGAAGCAAAAATTGAAAAAGCAGCAAAGGAATTTGCTGCCGACAATAACCTTACTAAAGAGGAAGCAAAAAAACTATTAGACCAATGGTTAAAAAAATCAGAAGAAGCCAGGAAAGCCATGGAAAAACAAATGGTCGACCTACAGAAAACCTTGCTGGAAAAGATGAACCTTGTAACTAAACAGGATTTCAAAAAACTGGAAGGCAGGATTGCAAAGCTTGAAGGACTTCATAAAAAGCCAGAAATCACAAAGAAGAACACGCCAGTAAAGAAAGTTGTGAAAAAAGCTGTGGTGAAAAAAATCTAATTCATTTTATTCCCTTAACCGCAAAGCCCCTCCCCGGCGGGGGTGACTAAAAAGTAAAAAAACAAAATGTCACGCAGAGTTTCGCAAAGTTTTACGCAAAGTTACGCAGAGTTAAAATTCATATAATCAATATTCTGCGAAACTCTGCGATTCATCAGCGAGCCTCTGCGAGAAAATAAAAACAGCTTTTTAGTCAGTCCCGTATAGGGGGTGGGGGATAATTAAAAGTTCTGCGTCTTAGCGGTTACAAATAAATTCCGGCAGTTTAGCTATATCAATATTGTTTTGATCATTAAAATAACAACCGTGAAGAGCTCAAGAATTGGTATTACGGTCAGTGAAATCGGACGTGCAAGGGAAATTATCAGTGTTGCCGTCAAATATGGTTTTAACGATTGGGTTATCAAGAGTGGAATGGGCAAATTGCTGGTTTCCAGGAAGCGGTTAGCGCGGATTGAGAAATTCACAAAATGGGAACGGATGCGTATGGCAATCGAGGAATTAGGCCCGACTTTTATTAAGTTCGGTCAAATTCTCGCCGACCGACCTGATGTTGTTCCTGAAGGTTTGCGCGATGAACTGAGGAAACTTCAGGATGGAGCTGTGCCAATGCCGGATGAAGAAGCTATTACTGAGATTGAAAAGGAGCTGGGTCGGCCGATTTCAGAGGTTTTTAGGGATTTTGACCGCAAACGGCTTGCTTCCGCCTCAATTGCCCAGACTTATCGTGCCGTGTTACTTAACGGAGAAGAGGTGTGTGTGAAAGTGCGGAGACCCGGCATTGAAAAAAAGATAGCACTCGACCTGAGCCTGATGAATTTTTTTGCTCTGAGGGCACAAAAAAACAATCCTGAAATTGAAATATTAAACCTTGCCGGAGTTGTAAAGGAGTTCGGAAGAACCATAACACAGGAACTTGATTTCAGGAATGAAGCGACAAATGTCATACGCTTTAAACATAACTTTGAGGGGGAACCCGACATTTATGTACCCAGCGTTTTTCAGGAATTTACTACGGAAAGAATACTGGTCGAAGAGTTCATCGAAGGCATAAAAGTCAGCGAAATGGAAACATTGCTGGCCAAGGAACATGATCCTGTTGACTTAGCCCGGAAATGCCTGAAACTTGTGTTCATGCAGATTTTTAATCATGGTTTCTTTCATGCTGATCCTCATCCGGGCAACATTTTTATCAAAAACGGGAATGTCGTTTCCTTCATTGACTATGGAATGATGGGAACGCTCCGCCCGGAGCACCTGCAGTTCCTTGGACAGTACGTGCTTGGCTACATTCACCGCGATGCGCATGAGATTACTGAAGCGTTGTTATTGCTTTCAGGGAAACGCACCTTCAGTCGTTTCAAGGATCTTGAATTCCAGCTCTCAGATATGCTTGCTCATTATAAATACCTTTCCGTGAATGAGATGGACTTTGGTAAAGTGATGAACGAATCAGTAGACATCATTGTCCATTACGGTTTGCGTATTCCTCCCGGTATCTATTTGCTGGTGAAAGCGTTGATCACAATCGAAAGGGTAGCCGTAAATCTGTTCCCGCAGATTGATTTTGCCAAAGAGATGCAGCCTTTCGCCGCCGACCTGATCAAGCAGCAATTCAATGTCAAACGGATGACGAGGGAAGTCTTCGATGCGATCAGGGAATATTACAAATTACTGATGGAATTTCCTTCTGAAATAAATGAGATCATTTATAAGATCAAGGAAGGACGGTTCAAAACAATGATTGAAGTGAAGGGATTTGAACCCCTTGCGGAGCATATTGACATGGCCAGCAACAGGATTTCAATTGCCATTGTCCTGGCTGCACTTATCATCGGGGCTTCAGTATTGTCTCATTATCCACAGACCGTCTGGCTTGGTATCATCATTTTTGTCCTTGCGGCAATCTTCGGATTCTGGCTGGTGATCAAGCTATTCAGAAAAAACAGACTATAATTTACGATTGGACGATTTACGAGTTACGAATGAATTGACGATTTACGATTTACGATTTTTATGACATAAATTAATTCGTAGATCATCAATCCTTAAATTTAATCGTAAATCGTAAATCGTGTCAGTCGTAAATCAATATGAGCCTTTAAATTGCTCGAGGAACCGAATATCATTCTCAAAGAACAATCTAAGATCCTTGATCTGGTATTTAAGCATGGTGGTACGTTCAATTCCCATTCCGAAAGCGAACCCGGTATAAACAGAACTATCGATGTGGCAGTTTTCCAGCACACTCGGATCAATCATCCCGCAACCAAGAATTTCCACCCAACCTGTATATTTGCAAATATTGCACCCTTTTCCTCCGCATATAAGGCAGGAAACATCCATTTCGCCGGAAGGTTCTGTAAAAGGAAAATAAGATGGGCGAAGGCGTATCTGTGTTTTTTCTCCAAACATTTCTTTGGCAAAATAGAGTAAAGTTTGCTTCAGATCGGCAAAGGAGACATTTTTATCCACATACAATCCTTCAACCTGGTGAAAAATGCAATGGGCGCGGGCGGAGATCGCTTCATTCCGGAAAACCCTGCCTGGAAAAATCATACGGATTGGCGGCGTTGTCTTTTCCATCGTTCTGATCTGAACGGAAGAAGTGTGTGTCCGTAAAGCGATATCAGGATTCTTTTCAATGAAAAAAGTATCCTGCATATCACGGGCCGGATGCTCTTCAGGGAAATTTAATGCGGTAAAATTGTGCCAGTCATCTTCAATTTCACGATCTTCCGCAATGGTAAAACCGATTCGGGAAAATATCTCAATAATCTGGTTCCGAACAATGGATATAGGATGCCTCGCCCCAAGCTCTACTTGCTCTGCCGGCCTTGTAAGATCCATCCCTGATTTCCCGTGATCTCCGGAAGATTCATGCGCCTGCTTTAAAGTATTGATCTTCTCCTGAACCTTATTTTTCAGATCATTCAGCAACACACCGGCAGCCTTTTTCTGGTCAGCAGGTACATGCTTAAAATCCTCAAATAAATCAGTAATAATTCCTTTTTTACTCAGAAATTTCAAACGAAATTGCTCCACCTCCCCTGCAGATGCTGAAGAGAATGAAGCAATCTCCTGTAAAAGTGCTTTAATTTTGTCCTGCATGAATTATTCGACGATCTTAACCGTCATTTTCACATCTTCCAATGGGCGATCGTTACCGTCTTTTTTAACGGAAGCAATCTTGGTGATCACTTCGAATCCCTCTGTGATCTCGCCATAAACAGTATATTCGTTATCTAATTGATGAGTGCCTTTTTCGGGTTCGACAATGTAAAATTGTGACGCGGAAGAAGCTTTTGCAGGATTTGTAGTACGGGCTGCTGCCAGGGCGCCTCTCTTATGCAGAAGTTTAGGATTGAATTCTGCAGGAATAGTATAACCGAGATCACCATTTCCCAATTGCTGTCCGGGTTTCGCAGTTTTAGAATTCGGATCACCTCCCTGAATCATGAAACCCAAAATCACGCGGTGAAAAAGTGTTCCATCATAAAAACCGGATTTCGCCAGTTTGACAAAGTTATCCCGGTGTTTTGGCGTTTCGTTATACAGAAAGCCCTTCATATCACCAAATTGGGTATGAATAACGAATTTCACATTCTTTACACTGGCAGCACCAGGTTTCTGGCCATTACTTGCAGTAGTCATCATAAGAATAAGGATAAATGATAAAAATAAGATTCTTTTCATAGTTTGTCAGATTTTATGTTAAAACGGGCAATATTACTAAAAAAAAATGAAATGGGTTTAGAGTCTGATAAAATTTACGATTGGACGATTTACGATCTTCGATTGGATTTTTCGAGTTACGATCTTCGATTTTTATACATTCGTCGATTGTCAATTTCTAAATTTAATCGTAAATCCTGTTAATCGTAAATTGTACTTTTCTTGAGTTGTAATGATATGTTGAATTAAAATTTAAACAGTCTCTTAGTCTAAAGTGTGTTTTTTTGTTTTTCAAGATAGCATTTACGGCACAGGGGCTCATAAGCGTCTTTTTCTCCCAGCAGCACCTG
>CAIWTA010000195.1 GCA_903915465.1 uncultured Bacteroidales bacterium
CGTCAATGGGCAATCGACGATAAGGCTGTATACGTAGTTACAGGGACGGTTCTGACAAAAGGGCTGCCGACCATCGGCTATGACAGGATTGCCGTCCCTGCGTATTTCTACAAGGTAATCCTGGACTATACCGAGCCAGACATCAAGGGCATCGGATTCATTGTGCCCAACCAGGGGTCAGAGGAACCACTGCAATACTACGCTGTCACTATTGATAGCGTTGAGAAGGTAACAGGTACAGATTTCTTTTACCAATTGCCTGATGATCAAGAAAAGATCATCGAAAGTACTATTGACCTGAGTAAGTGGTCTTGGACAAGTTCATCGGCTCATAACAAAGAAAAATCTTCAACTTCAGTTCAGTGTAAGGGAACGACAAAGACTGGAACACAATGCTCAAGAATGACCTATAGTCCGAATGGAAAGTGCTGGCAGCATGGAGGGGATTGATGCTGTTTCATTTTTATAAATTATTTTCCTAAATCTATTGATAACTAACACTTTTTATCAATATTTGCATTTTAAACCTATTCAATAATCATCAAAATTCAATTAACATGACAAAAGCTGAAATCGTTACCGAAATCGTAAAAAAGACAGGTCTTGAAAAAGATGCAGTCGAAGCCACTGTTGAAGGCATCATGCAGACTATAAAATCTTCAATGGCAGATGGTGAAAACGTCTATCTCCGTGGATTTGGAACATTCCTCCTGAAGAAAAGGGCTGCGAAGACAGGAAGGAACATTTCCCAAAACACAGCAGTAAAGATTCCTGCCCATGTGATTCCTGCTTTTAAACCAGCGAAAGAGTTTGTTGCAGATGTAACATCCAGGTTGAAAGTCAAATAACCTCATCCATAAATGCTCTCATCAGAAGAAATAAAATCCATCACCCTCAGCCTTGGTGCCGACAAATGTGGAATCGCCAGCACCGATAGGTTCTCTTCTGCTCCAATTGGTTTCCGCCCAAGCGATATCTATTCCAAATGCAAGTCGGTTGTGGCCTTCCTGAAGAACCTACCACCGGAAGTGATCATGGTAGAGAACCCGGTTCCCTATACCCATACTGCACACATGCTTTACGCTGCTTTGGATCAAATCGGGTTGAATCTTTGTTACGAGCTTGAAAAGTTAAAAATTACTTCAGTTCCAGTGCCAACTGATAATCCTTACCTGTTCTGGGATGCAGATAATAAACATGGAATGGCGATTCTCTCCATGAGGCATGCTGCCTTCAATGCCGGGCTTGGAATTCTGGGCAGAAACACCTTGCTGATCAATCGTGATTACGGGAATATGGTTTATATTGGTGCATTATTAATTGATGCTGAAGTTGAACCTGATCCCATTGTGACAGATTTTGCCTGTCCGGAAAATTGCAGACTATGTTTGGATGCCTGCCCGGCTAATGCACTGGATGGAATCACGGTGAATCAAAAACGATGCAGAGAAAATTCATGTTACCAACATCCCAGAGGTTGGGATATTTACACTTGCAATGAATGCAGGAAGGTTTGTCCGTTAAGAAATGGGGAAACATGATTATTTCTGCTACATGAGGCGCAAATATTTGCAGATTCTTGGAGTTTCCTTGATCCTATTTACTTGGATCATTTGGTTGGTGATCCTTATCCTGCCCGTCTTCAAACTTACTCTTACCCAGTACGCCATTGCCTATCCTGTTCTTCTCCTTGCGACCAACCTCTTCTGGGTTGGTGCTGCCCTTGTTGGAAAAGAAATTATTCAGAAGTACAATCTCCTGCCAAGGGTAAAAAAATGGTTTAAAGGACTCGGCAAAAAGAAAGAAAGATGAACTGCCCCGCAGCAAGTAACGGGGTGTCAGAATTCCTGCATTCTGAATTCCTGCATTCTGCATTATGAACCGGTTGGCGCGCGTTTGTAACGCGTGTCTGTTACCTGATTTCAATCTTTGCCCTCAGGCCGGGCGGCCTCGTCGCCACAACGCAGCTGCGCCTTCATCTATCTCACTTCGTGAAATTTCCGGCTTCGCCGGAACCGAAGACGCCGAAGGCTGCTCATGTGGCGACTGCTATTCTTTTTGATTATTTTCCTTTCCATAGCTTATCGATTGTAATCGGATTATTTTCCCTCTGATAGAATGAAAAAACAGAAAGCTGATCTTTTTTTCAAATAATTTAAAATGAATGGTAATCAATACTGGTTGCGGGGAAATGTTGTAAGGATTTTCAGACGAATTCAAATAAATGAGGCAATTTAGTTTCCTATGTGTGTTATTCTCTTAACAATTCTTATCAAAATCAAACAATGTTTATATATTTACTTTTTTTAATGCTATAGTTAAGTAATCAGAATTTCTTTAAACCTTCTTATTATGAAAAACCCTTTACTATCTATGCTGGTCGTCTTGTCAGTTTTTCAAGGTTTCAGCCAAAAAGAAAGCATAACGCTGACTTTTTATGCAAAAGATTCATTAACCCAGAATCTTTTGGCACTGGACAGTGTTAATATAAAAAATTTAACGGAAAACTGTGATACAACCTTGTACGATGCAGTTTCTGTTTTAACCCTTGAGGCCACTTGGCCTGTAGGTTTTGAAGAGCAAACCTCAACTACTGCTGAATCCTTTCTGGTGATGCAGAATGTGCCAAACCCTTTTGAGGAATCTACTTTGGTAAAGATCTACCTGAAGAATGACGGGCAGTTGAACCTTGCAGTATATGATGACCAAGGTAAAAACCCGTCGCAATATCACAATATTTTTAAAAAAGGATGGCACATGTTTGGCGTTTCTACAAACGGATCCCAGTTGCTTTTTTTAAAGGTGTCTGACAATACTACCACCAAAACGATCAAACTTCTTAGCACTGGTTTTGGCAACGAAAGGGCGCGGGTTTTCTACAAGGGACAAACTGGACAAGGTTCTTCATTATTGAAATCATTTCCTGCTACAACTGGATTTATCTTTTACCTGGGGAACCAGCTCAGCTACACGGCTTATGTTGTGGGATACCATCAGAGCATCATTCCCGATAATCCTGTATCCAGCGAAAATTATACTTTTGCCATGCTCCCGATTTCAATACAAACCATACCAACTGTTTCAACATCTTCAATGACAAATATAACTCCGTATACTGCTACAAGTGGGGGGAATGTGACTATTGATGGTGGCGCAACTGTTACAGCAAGAGGTGTGTGCTGGAGTACATCTCAAAATCCCACACTAGGAAATAGTTATACTATTGATGGCACTGGTATTGGGCCTTTCATCAGTACCATCACAGGATTAACAAAAAATACACTTTATTATGTGAGGGCATATGCGACCAACAGTGTGGGTACCGCCTATGGAAATGAGGAAAGTTTTACGACTTCATTGACTTTCGCTATTGGCGATAATTATGGCGGAGGAGTAATTTTTTACCTTGATGGTACCGGACTAAATGGTCTTATTTCATCCACCAGCGACCAAAGTACAGGGGGAATACCGTGGGGCTGTCCAGGAATTACTATTGGAACATCAACACCCATTGGCACTGGACAAGTTAATACCTGGTCTATTGTAAATGGATGCAGTGAGAGACCTATCGCAGCCAGTATCTGTGATGGCCTTGTTTTGAACGGATATGATGACTGGTTTTTACCAAGTAAAGATGAGATGGATCAGATGTATCTGCAAAGAAGTGTTATTGGTAATTTTACTTCACAAGCATATTGGACTTCATCCGAATATATTGGCTCTCAAGTATATCTCCAGGACTTCTCATCTGGTAGTACCACATGGGTTTCTAAGGAAGCCACCTGGCCCTATATACGTGCAATCAGGGCTTTTTCAACCTCATTTACAATCGGACAAAGTTATAGAGGCGGAATCATCTTTTATATTGATGGAACCGGGCAGCACGGGTTGATTTCCGCCACCAGTGACCAAAGTACAGGAGCACCTTGGGGCTGTGGCGGAACAACGATAGGAGGCACATCCACCGCCATTGGAACGGGACAAGCCAATACCACGGCTATTGTGAATGTATGCACCACAGCAGGTATCGCTGCTAGTATTTGCAATGACCTCATGTTGAATGGTTATGATGATTGGTTCTTACCAAGTCTGGATGAGCTTAACCAGATGTACTTGCAAAGAAATGTCATTGGCGGTTTTGCTACACTCTACTATTGGAGTTCGTCCGAGTACGGTTCTGACTACGCGTGGTACCAGAACTTCGCCAATGGCAATCAGTACTACGGCGCCGGTAAGTACGGCGCATTCTATGTGCGCGCTGTTCGGGCTTTTTAATTAACAATTTAACTATTTATCAATTTAATCATTACCGCGTAGCGGTCGATGTTATTTTGAAGCAATGGCAATGTTTCAGCACTTTTCAGTAATATAAATCAAAGAAATATAACAAATATAACACTCGTCTTATGAAACCCCTTACCCTTTTTATCATCTTCCTATTGCTCAGTATCATTTTATAAGCCCAATCGAGCAACAAAGACAACAGTTCAACTTCTGTGAAAACAGGAGATGCAAAGTTGAAAGTTGGTTCCGGTGCGATACTCATTGTTACCGGAACATTGACCATTGATCCCAATGGTAAATTAACTGTTAACGATGGCGGTGCATTGACCGTATCGGATGCCCTGAACAACAATTCAATTGCTACAGATTTTGTAATCGAAAACGGTGGTTCACTTATCACTGAAGGAACTGTTTCTGGTTCAGCAACCGTGAAACGTGAAATAGCAGCCAATCTTGGATGGCATCTGCTTTCTTCACCAGTTTCTTATCAGGAAATATGTGATGGCACGTTTGCTCCTTTGTTGGCGAATTTCACTACAACTCCATCTACAAACTATGACTTCTACAAGTGGAATTCATTGTGTCGGCCATTATGCTGGCTTAACCTCAGAAATACTGATTTGACCTTAAATGCTACCGATTTTGGTGCTCTCCCAAAATTTGATGTGAAGGCAGGTTACCTCGTAGCGTATGGCACTGATTTTCCAACAGCGAAAGTCTTTACAGGAACACCAAACACAGGCGATCAGACTTTTTCATTAACAATAACACCCTCTTCCGTTTTGAATTGGAATTTAGTAGGCAACCCATATCCATCAGCAGTAGACTGGGATTTGGTAACTGGTAAATCTAACTTGGCAGATGGATATTATTACGTCTATAATGAAAACAAGGCCGGTGGTGCAGGATATGAAAGTTATCTCGACGCGACACATAAAACTCCGGGAGTTAATGGCAAAATCCCACCGATGCAGGGGTTCTTTGTCAATGCTTCCGGAAATTCAATTGGGATGCCTAATACGGCAAGGACTCATGAAACAGACACATGGTTAAAAGAAAACCCTGCAAACAAGATTGCACTTACCATGTCAAATGGAACAAATTATGATGAAACATACATTTTGTTTGAATCCAATGGTAAGATTGGAAGCGACTGGTATGATGCCTCCAAGATGCTGACAATGGATAAACAAGTTCCTCAGATTTATACTATGGTTTCTGGTGATCAGAAAACCCTGATCAATACAATGCCTATCATTACTAATCCTATTACCATACCTGTTGGAATCGTTGCACCATCTAATGGAAATTACAGTATCAAGGTTAGCGGGATTGAAAACTTCAGTTCATTGACAGGATTGGTATTTGAAGATTTGAAAATGAATATTAAACAGAACGTTTTACAGAACCCAATTTATCAGTTCACAGCAACCGGGAATGAAGATGCCGGACGGTTCTTATTACACTTTAACGGTGATTTGACCAATCCGAATGGCGAAAACCCTATTAAAATCTATTCTTCCGAAAAGACCATCAATATTTTCTGTGCATCTGGTTTACAAAATGGCCGGATTATCTTGACCAATATGCTGGGACAACAAATTTTATCACAGAATCTCATTGATCAACCGCTGAATCAGATCACCGTAAATGCTGTGAAAGGGTATTATATCGTGAAGGTTCAGAGTGATAATAGTGTGAAAACAGCTAAGATTTTTAATAATTAGAAGGATCTTTTAGTTACAAAGTATTTCTGTTTTCTTTGTTCTACATGCTTCTTCATTCGGATTTTCTTTTAAGCCAGAATTTTTTACCACAGAGACACAGAGATCACGGAGATTCACTAAGACCAATCTTTTGGTAATTTCGCATATTCTTCTGTAACCAAAGAAACCAATTGTTCTTTGATGTTTTCACTATGAAAATTAATCAAGAGTCCTTTGGGTTTTCGGGTAAGTTTCAGATATGATAATAATTGAGCCTTAAACAACGGAACCAAAAGTTCTACAGCCTTTTCTTCAACAATAACAATATCATTCACCAGCAAATCGAGTTTTAAACCTCCTCTTCTCTTTGGCCTCTCAGTGTTCACCGTGTCTCCATGGTATTATTTTCTTCTCCTGTATACTTTCACCATTAATCGGCTTTATCTGAAATGGTAATATGAAAAAAGTAATTTTTCATATTAAGGGGTGAAAATTATCATAGTTAGTACTTCAGAAAATGATATAGACGCAAATCCATTTCCATATATAATTTTATCTTTGTCATTCAAGGAAATAATACGAAACCCATTCCGGGTCTGATCTGCAATTTCATATGGCGGAAAAAAAAGTCAGCGACGAATTAGAACTGTTCAGGGAATACCTGCGAAGCGATAGCAATGAAGATGCCAAGACGCCATTGCTGCATCCATTATTCCGGAAACTTTTCGGAGATAAATTCAGGATTGAAAGCGATGTGCATGGTGCCGATGTTTATGTTGCAGGACAACTCATTGTAGAGAGTAAAACAAGTCACGACCAGTGGCTGGAAGGCTTTTACCAGGCGCTTCATTACCAGAAGAAGTACGGACTGGCTTACAATACCATCATGGTGGTGGCGCATAAATTTGTCGCCATCTGGAAAGTTGATAAACTTCCTGAATCTGCCGTTATCTTTCATCACACTGTTGACGCGCAAAAAGCACCGAACGTGGCGGGTAAAGAAAATGCGAGAAAAACGCAGAATTTCTTAAAACTCGAAATAAAAGAATCTGCATTTTACTGGCTTGACCCAAATGACCTGAAAGGCGACATCTTTGCCGGAGCGAAAAACATAACGACAGAATCGTACGAGATTCTGAAAATCCTCCGGAATCTTGACAGCGACCGGGTGCAGGTGAATACTCACAACTTCATTCAGGCCATCGAACGGATGAAACCGATGTTTGATAACCCGATCGATGCGGTGCATTGCTTTTATACCATCGCCGCGTATTGGGACATCACTTCAACAGTTACGGAAAAACCAAATGGACAAATCTCTGTTACCGGATTTAAGGGCAAGAAAGGAAGTGAAGACATTGCCATCGCTCCCCGGAAGATAAATGATCTGAAAAAATTCATTGAAACACAGTATATTTTTACCAATGAAGGCAGCGGACTCACCGTTGATTATTATTTCAGCCGGTTTGATGAAGTGCTTGCAAAGATCGACCCGGAATATGTGAAACAACACGGGATCTTTTTTACCAACGACAACCTGAGCAAATTTGCTTTGTGGACTGTGAAAGAGAGTTTCGCCGATCACCTGGATGAAAACTATATTGTTCTTGATCCTGCTGGAGGTTCGGGGAACCTGATCTCAAGCTGGAGAGGTAAACTCAAACACAAGATCATCTCCGAGCTGCAGCCCGACCTGTTGCGGATCATCGAACGACGTATGCAGGTTGACCCGTGGCACATTGAGAAAGGATTTACTATTATTCCGAGAACCAGCGAGAATAAGGGTTTGAATTTTTTAGATTGCGCTGCAGAACAATACTTATCTGAACTGAAAAAAGAGTTGCAATTAAAAAACATTTCGCTTGATAAACCTATTGCTTTCCTCCTGAATCCGCCTTACAAGAACACCGATGAAAATGTAAAAGCGCGGGAAAGTACAGATTCGGAATATGAAATCGATCCTTCCATTCTTGAAGTTACCGGCCCCGATGCAGGAAAAGAGCGGTATCTCGCCTTCCTCGGACAAATCCTGAACATCTCAAAAATTCAGGCACGAGAGCATAAAGAACTTCATCCGGTTGTGATGATCTTCACGCCAACTTCATGGCTGATACCAAGGCCAACTTATGTCGCGTTCCGAAAAACATGGGACAAGCATTTTACATTCCACAGCGGTTTTATTATTACCAGTAACGTTTGGTTTAAACTCGACGGCAAATGGCCGCTTGCTTTTACCATTTGGACTTATAATTACAATGAGGAAGGAAACAACAATACGGTAAAAGTGCTTGACCTTACTCATCTTGAGAGAGCGCAACTAAATATTTCATGGAATGCGAATGATGAAGATTTGAGGAAAGAATTAAAACATATTCTGACTGGAACTAAAGAAGTTGTTTTAGATAATTCAAGAGGTGACATAAGAGATTTGTTACCTTATTTATTTGATAAGACAGGCCAGGAAAGACACCAGCCGAGATACAATATTTATAGAAACAAGAGTAAGGAAGAAGAAAAGAAAAATGTCATTAGTGGTTTCCCTTTAAAAGATGATAGGCACCAAAGAGTAAAGGCGCCACATGGTTTTGTTGATGGAGAATTTGTCGGTTTCATGGACGATGTTACTCCTGTAAGGTTGAGAATCGATACTTGTAATAGGCTGAGTAAAACCCCAGATAGAATATGGTTTCGGCTCGATACAGTATATGTAAATCTTAATCAAACTAAAGTATTTAATGGGCCTGCTGATAATAGAAGCTATTGCGCCTACGATCTGGAGTCAGCAAAAGCAACTTTCAGTTGGTTTGCAATAACGAAAGCCTTGAACGGAGTTTACCCGATCTGGGCCAATCAGTATGATATCTGGGCTCCGCATATAAAAA
>CAIWTA010000196.1 GCA_903915465.1 uncultured Bacteroidales bacterium
ACGGTTTCAGACATATATTGATTCGAATTCTATTCCTGAAAAAGTGAAGAATCAACAAAAATCCTCTCAAATGATCGAAGGGGATTTTGCTTTCGAACTTTACGACACTTATGGGTTCCCGATTGATCTTACAGAGCTTATAGCCAAAGAAATTGGCTGGGAAGTTGATATGGAAGGTTTTCAGCAAGGACTTTCGGAACAAAAATCACGTTCAAGAAACGCTGCCGTGGTGGATACTGATGATTGGGTTGATTTATCGGGGGGAAAATCTGCCCAGGAATTTATCGGATATGATACGCTAAGTGATGAAGCTGAAATTTTGAAGTACCGGAAAGTCAAATCCAGGGATGTGACATTTTTTCAGATTGTTCTGAATCGAACACCGTTCTACGCAGCGTCGGGTGGGCAGGTTGGTGACCGTGGCTGGCTCCTTTCCGGAAATGAAACAATTGAAGTTGAGAATACAGTCCGGGAACATGATCTTGTGCTTCATATCACCAAGAAGATCCCTGCAGATGTGACGAAAGTGCTCCTAACGAAGGTTGATGACACAAAGCGATCAGCCACTGACAACAATCATTCTGCCACGCATTTGTTGCATTCTGCGCTCCGTCGTGTGCTTGGAACTCATGTTGAACAAAAGGGTTCTTTGGTGGATGAGAACCATCTGCGTTTCGATTTCACCCATTTTGCAAGATTGACAAAAGAGGAGATCGGAAAAGTTGAGAAAATGGTCAATCAGAAGATTCGTGAAAACATTCAGATTCAGGAACATCGTGCACTGGCAATTGAAAAGGCCAAAGAAATGGGGGCAATAGCCTTATTTGGTGAAAAATATGGCGATAAAGTGAGGGTTATTACTTTTGACCCGGAATATTCTGTAGAATTATGCGGAGGAACGCATGTTTCCGCTACAGGTCAGATAGGATTGTTCAAAATTATCTCAGAAGGTGCTATTGCCGCCGGTATTCGCAGGATTGAAGCACTGACAGCAGACAAAGCTGAAGATTTTTATGTTTCACAGTCAGCTCTGTTAGATCAAATCAAGGAAATCCTGAAAAACCCGAAAGATTTGCTGAAAGGCATCGCAAACACACTTGAAGAGAATCATGCGTTGAAGAAACAACTTTCGGAATTTGAGACAATAAAATTGTTCCAACTCCGGGAGGAGCTTATCAAATCTATAAAAGAGACAAATGGAATTCATTTTCTGGCTGCAAAAGTAGACCTGAATGCTGATTCGGCAAAAAGTCTGGCATTTGACCTGAGCAAATCAATTGACAATCTTTTCCTGGTTCTTGCCGGGGAGAGCGGCGGGAAAGCCAACCTGACGGTGGTGATTGCGGAAAACCTGGTAAAAGAAAAAGGACTGAACGCCGGCGTTATCATCCGGGAGCTGGCAAAAGAGATTGATGGTGGTGGCGGCGGACAGGCGCATATTGCTACTGCCGGTGGCAAGAATCCGGCCGGGATACAATCTGCGCTTGATAAAGCTAAAGATTTTCTGAAATAATGGTAAAAACGTTTCCCTGATATTATTTCGAATTCATTTTCAGTGCATTCACAAGAAACTGAATCTCACCGGAATGCAATTCGATATACCCGTTGCAGGCAACTATTTTCTGTCCATCTGTTATCACCCAATACAAAAACTCGGCAACTTCACGTGAATGAGGTTTTCCTTTCGTAACCAGATATAAGTTACGAATGAGGGAGCATGGAAATTTTCCAAGCCACATGGCGCGCTGAAGTTCAGCAGCATTATTAAAGATCTTCTCCTTCCAGTCAATGATGCCGTTCTGGTTAAAATCAACCGGAAGGACACAAATATCTTTAGAAAACTGTTTAGTGGCCGAATCAAGTGCATAAATAAAATTACAATAACCGAGTGCCAGCGGGTCTGTTTTAATGGCTTCAACCAGCTTGATTTCACCTTCGATGCCCTTTCCTTTGATTTCATTTTGATCTACCCAAAGATATTTTGCCAGAACTTTCGTTGCTCCGGAAGAATCAGCCCGGATATAAATTTTTACCGGATCTTGCTGCGGTTTACCATAAAAATCTCCCCATGTTTTGGGCTTATCATTAGTAAATAAACCAGCCAATTCATCCCTTGTCATTCCCTTGTGTAAAATCTCTGTCATGTAAGGATTTTTTGAACTAATAACTGGCACTACTCCAAGCCGGGCAACGGGGACGATCTGTAACAATGAATCCATTCCTTTCGGTATTTCGTTGGAAATCATTGCAAGATCTACTTTGTTTTGCAATACTTCTTTCAGGCCAAGATCAGTTCCATTGGCGTTGATGTTGAATTTAACAAAAGGGTGTGTTTTCCTGAATTCATCAACCCAAAGCTGCATCAATGGAGCAAGAGCATAAGCACCACTGATGGAAATTTCGCTCTGGTGCGAAAGTGTTTCCGCTTCATGGAGGCTGGTTTTTGTATTGCAACCAGAAAAGAAAATTAATGCAACAATGACAAAAGGAAAGTACGTTTTCATGATGTATGTATTTTATACATTAATAGTCTGCTAAAGGTAAAGAATTCATTTCAATTGAATCTCTTTCTTCACTTCATCAAGCGCTGTATCTGCTGGAAACTTATCTTTTCCGAGGAACTGCTCGAATAGAACTCTTACCAGATCAGCAGAAGATGCTGCTTCAGGAACTTTTGAAGAAGCCTGGTTGATCAATGTGATCGTTTCTTCCTTTGCATTTTTAACTAATTCCCAGGCTCTTGTTGAGATATAAAGCTGTTGCGAAAGGTTGTATTCAAACTCCTCACGAATGGTCTTAATCAACAGGGACTGGAATTGCACTGCATTCATTTCCGGGCGGTTCAACCGCATGATGAGATTGTTTGGAGTAATTCTTTCCAGAAAAAGAACGATGCGCTCATAGGCCTGAAGGCGCAATGGCAGGATGATCTTTTGCTCCTCTACAACCACCTGATTTCCTGTTGGCTGTTGGGGACGTTTCATGTAGACCCGAAGCAGGATAAGACAGAAAATGAAAAATAAACCCGTTGTAAAAAGGATCTTGACCAAACTGAATATCAGAGACTCCATAATTTTATTTTTTAACAAATCTACGAAGAGTGATTCAAATAAAGCTGATCAAAATTACCAGGAAAACGATATTTCCGGGGAAATTACCGGAACTCATCAAACATTTTTTTTAAGGTCTCTTTGGATGCATCAGACCACGAAAAATGTGTTTTTTCCAGTTGAGAAATGCCTTTCATTCCTTTTTTTAATATTGGTTCTGCTATTTTTGCCTTTTCCAGATATTTTCTGGAGGATGTTTTATCATTAATATAATAATTAGATAAAGCCATTCCCAGCATTGCATCGAAGTTTGCAGGATTAATTCTGATACAGCTTAGAAAATTTTTCATAGCCAAGTCATAACTTCCCTGACCAAGATAGCTGTATCCGATATTATCATAAAACCGGTAATTCATTGAATCAAGTGCTAATCCTTTCTGTAAATAGAAGATGGAAGAGTCATATTTGTGCAGTTGTGAATAAAACAAACCTAGTCCCTGGTATGATTCTCGTTTTGTGGAATCTTTCTCTAATGCCATAAAAAAATCACCTCTGGCTTTCGCGTACATTTTTTTATCACGGAGAAATCTTCCACGGTAAATATATGGTTTGTAAAAATCCGGAGACAATTCAACAGCTTTGTTATAATCGGCCAGGGCTAAATCATCCTGATTAGTTTTTTGATATGCATACCCACGATAGGTGTAAGGAAGAGATTTCAACCGGGCAGATGGTATTGATTTTGTATAATCAGGAATTGCCTTAGCAAATTGATTCAGATCGGAATATGCATTTGCCCGCATATAATAGACGTCCGTGTCTCCCGGATTTTTTTTGATTGATTTCGTAAAATCATGTAATGCTTCTTTAGGCATGTGCAGCTTCATGTAGACCATTCCACGGCGGGAAAAAGCGTAGATCACCCTGGGATTCAACTTAATCCCTTTGCTATAATAAATCAGGGCACTATCGTACTTTTGTAATTGTTCATAGATCGCTCCTCGTGCAAAATGCACCATTGAAGACCTGGGAACCAGCTCTATCGCATTGGAAAAATCCGCAAGCGCTTTTCCAAACTGATGGTCCTCTGAATAAACCAAGCCCCGGTATGCATATGCTTCGAAGTACTTCGGATTCAGGCTGATTGCTTTTGAATAATCCATAATAGCACTGTCCTTCTGATGCATCATCGCAAAGGCCATGCCCCGGTTCAAATATGCGAATACGTACAATGAATCCCATGCCAATGCTTTGGTCAGAAATGTGACCGCACTGCGGTAGTCCTTCTGTCTGTATTTTGATATGCCCTTGTCAAAGAGTTCATCCGGTCGCTGGGTAAACCCCTGAGTGACAAAAAATAAAATTAGGAATACAGAAATAGAGAGGGACTTGTGTTTCATGATGGGATATTTCAGAAGTTGATACAGAACAACACACTCCGGAAAATGGGTGATCCAGGTTCTCCGGAAAATTAGATCAGTCAAGTCTGCCAGTAAATTCCTGAAATTCCAGGAAGGCCATTATCTTCGATCAGCAAATATATATATTTCATCGTGGATCATGAATAATTTATGTGTTTTTCCGGATAAATCTTATTTCCATGCGTTGGAGTGAGCATTTGAATGCATTAATAGGCCTTAATTGAAATCCGGTATAAAATATTTTACTAAATTTGCCATTCTTTAAAAAAACCTCATTTTCATAACCTTAGAAATTATGTTGTCGAATCGTATCAATCAGCTATCCGAATCTGAAACCCTGGCAATGTCGCGTAAATGCCGGGAATTAAAAGCTATAGGGAAAAATGTGATCAACCTGAGTCTCGGTGAGCCGGATTTCAATACACCTGATTATATTAAGAACGCGGCTAAGAAAGCCATTGATGAGAATTTCACTTTTTATTCGCCTGTAGCAGGGTATGCTGACTTACGGGAGGCTATCTGCAAAAAGCTTAAACGAGATAACAACTTAGATTATACCTGCGACCAAATCGTAGTCTCCACCGGGGCCAAGCAATCTATTGCCAATGTGGTGCTGAGCTTAGTTAATCCCGGCGAAGAAGTCATTTTGCCTGCTCCTTACTGGGTTTCATACAAAGAAATCGTGAAAGTTGCTGAAGGAAAGGCGGTTTTTATTCCTACAAAAATCGAGCAGGAATTTAAAGTTACGCCAGCCCAGATAGAAGCTGCGATCACACCAAAAACCAAGCTGATAATTTTCAGTTCACCATGTAATCCAACAGGTTCGGTATATACGAAAGAAGAATTGAAAAGGATCGCGGAACTTCTGGGAAAATATCCGGCTGTTTATATTATTGCCGATGAGATCTATGAGCACATCAATTTTATCGGGAAACATGAAAGTATCGCTCAGTTTGATTCCATAAAAGAGCATGTGATTCTGGTCAATGGAGTTTCAAAGGGATTTGCGATGACAGGCTGGAGAATCGGGTACATTGCTGCCACAAAGAAAATTGCTCAGGCTTGTGATAAATTGCAGGGACAATTTACATCGGGAGCTTCATCCATTGCACAAAAAGCTGCCCAGGAAGCCATTGGCAGTGACCCGGATACGGCGGAACTCAGAACCATGAAGAAAGCTTTCTTAGAGCGGAGAGACCTGATGCTTAAATTGCTGGGAGAAATTCCGGGATTGAAGTTGAATCACCCGGATGGTGCGTTTTATATTTTCCCGGATGTTTCTTCCTATTTTGGAAAATCGGATGGAACAAATACTGTTACCAATGCCAGTGACCTCTGTATGTTTTTTCTCAATACTGTTTACGTTGCCACCGTTCCGGGTGATGCTTTCGGAGATCCAAATTGTATCCGTTTTTCCTACGCCACTTCAAAGGAAAACCTTATTGAGGCTGTAAAACGGATAAAAAATGTTCTTGAGACCCTGAAATAAATATTTCTATCATAGAAACAATACATATTTTGAATTAACGTATTATAATAATCTTAAACGAATCTTGAAAATGAAATCCCCCGATCTAACAAAATACGGAATTACAGATGTAATGACCATTTATCATAATCTTTCCTACGAAGAACTCTATAAGCATGAAACAAATCCTGGTCTCCAGGGATTTGAAAGAGCGTTTGTTACAAGCACCGGAGCGATCAATGTGGATACGGGGATTTTCACCGGTCGTTCCCCGAAAGACAAATACATCGTCAATGAGCAGGAGTCGAGGGAACATATCTGGTGGAGTTCACCTGGAAGAAAATCAGATAACAAACCAATTTCGGAAGCCATCTGGAATGATCTTTATGAAAACAGTTCCAATCAACTATCCGGGAAAAAACTATTTGTCCAGGATGGCTTTTCCGGTACCAATCCTGAAACACGTTTAAAGATCAGGGTCATCACTGAAGTAGCATGGCAGGCTCATTTTGTAAAAAACATGTTCATCCGCCCCACAGAAGAAGAGCTAACAGACTTTGAGCCGGATTTTGTCATGTTGAATTCCTGTAAGACGACTGATCCGAAGTGGAAAGAGCACGGGCTGAACAGCGAAGTATATGTTGCCTTCAACCTGAAAGAGAAGCGTGCCTGTATCGGTGGAACCTGGTATGGCGGTGAGATGAAAAAAGGATTTTTCTCCATCATGAACTACCTTCTTCCGCTCAAGGGAATTGCTTCCATGCATTGTTCTGCAAATATGGGCAAAGCCGGTGATACCGCCATTTTCTTTGGTTTATCAGGAACCGGAAAAACGACATTGTCTGCAGATCCAAAGCGTTTGCTGATCGGTGATGATGAACATGGCTGGGACAATGAAGGCGTTTTTAATTTCGAAGGTGGCTGCTATGCCAAAATGATCAAGCTGAGTAAAGAAAAAGAGCCGGATATCTGGGAAGCCATCAAACGTGACGCCATGCTTGAAAATGTTGTATATGATAATGCAACAGGTATACCTGATTACGATGATGCTTCCAAAACAGAGAATACACGGGCTTCTTACCCGATCTATCACATCCGTAACATTGTTAAACCGGTTTCTAAAGGAACTCATCCCAAAAAGGTAATTTTCCTGACGGCGGATGCTTTCGGAGTACTTCCTCCAGTTTCGCGGCTGACACCAGATCAAACCATGTATCATTTTCTGACAGGATATACCGCAAAAGTTGCCGGTACAGAGCGTGGGATCAAAGAACCGCAGCCTACTTTTTCTTCCTGTTTTGGCGCTGCATTTCTCATGCTTCATCCGACAGTTTATGCCCAGCAACTGATAAAAAAGATAAAAGAACACGAAGCAACTGCTTATCTCGTAAATACCGGCTGGATCGGAGGACCTTACGGTGTTGGAAAACGAATTGATATTCCTCCGACTCGCGCCATCATTGATGCGATCCTGGATGGTAGCCTGGATAATGCAGAATATGAAACTATTCCTATTTTCAACATACAGATCCCAAAAGCAGTGAATGGCGTTGATCCGTCACTTCTTGACCAGCGGAATCTGTGGACAAGCAAAGAGGACTGGTTACAGGCTGCAAAGGACCTTGGCGTAAAATTCATTAAGAATTTTGAAGGATTTACCGATAACGACGAGGGAAAACGTTTGGTTGCTGCCGGACCACACGTATAAATTCGATAAAAATATACAATTTTTTAAAATTTACGATTGGACGAGTTACGATTGAATTGCAGGATTGACGATTGACGAGTGTAAATAAAAAGGTCTGAAATCTGAAGTCTGAAACCGAAATTGACATTTCAAAAATCAAAAATCTAAAATCGTAACTTCAATCGTAACTCGTAACTCGTA
>CAIWTA010000197.1 GCA_903915465.1 uncultured Bacteroidales bacterium
GTCAATCAGTCGTGGCATCAAATTGTTGGAAATAATCCTCATTTTTGCAATCGCTTCCGTTAATTGATCATTGCAGATCTTCAGGGTTTCGCTATACCTGGCAGGATCTTTTGCATGTTCAAGCAGCCCTAGATGGAGCTTGATGCTCGACAAAGTCGGGCCTAAATCATCGTGCAGATCTGCAGCAAATTGTTTCCTGTCCTTCTCTTCGGTTTCAATGACCTTGCTTATAATATATTTCTCTAGGTGTTTTCGCTCGGTGATATCGATCAGAATTGACATCACGGCTTCCTGACCTTTATACTTGATCCGGCTGTTACGTAAAAGAAAAATTTTCAGAACCACTTTACGGTTTTCCGTACAAATCTCAATTTCCTCTTCATCCAGGATTGTATTATTTAATAGATTATGGAAAGAGCTCCTGTTCTTGGGATCTGCAGGATCAACTAAGATATCAGCCAGGTCTTTCCCGATAATCTCATCCTTATTATGGCCGGTCACTTCGATAATAATGTCATTGGCAAAAACCACTTTCCCATTGACATGAATCAGGATTGGATTAGGTAGGCAGTTAACCAATGTTTGATAAAGAACCTCACCTTCTTCGACCGACTGCTTCAATTCCTTTTGTAAATCGGCTTTTGTCATCTTTTTAGAGTATCACAAGTTTATTTTTCACTGCAAAAATGACGAGGTTCAGAACATTGGATGAACTGGTCTTCTGGAGCAACTTGTTCCTGTAACCTTCTACAGTCCGGACACTGAGAAATAATTTATCAGCAATCTCTGTATTAGAAAGGCCTTTGCATAATAACCGGAGCACATCTTTTTCTTTCTCTGATAATACAAGTTTATCAGGACTATCATAGCTGCGGAATTTTTTGACAAGAATACCCATGATTTCTTCGGAATAATATTGTTGCCCATCCAGAATCTTTTTAATAGCACGATCAAAATCCATTAATCCGGAAGTTTTCAGAATAAACCCTGAGACTCCTCTGTCGACCATAGAATAAACGTATTCTTCTTCTCCAAACATGCTGAGAACAAGTATTTTTAGTGATGGATAAATTTTCAACGCTTTTTCGGTGGCTTCAATACCATCCATCACCGGCATCTGGATATCCATCAGGACGATGTCGGGTTCAACTTTTTTTAATAGTTGAAGAAATACAGATCCGTTCTCAGCTTCACCAACCAGTTCCAAATCCTCCATTTCACTGATAACTCTCTTCATTCCTTCCCTGAAAATAGTATGATCTTCAACGATCATTACTTTCTTTTTTGTTTTCATCGTAACAGTTTTTTAAAAGATTTTCCGCATGAAATTTACATAAATATTCAGAAAAAATGCAGGATAAATAAAAATGTTTTGCATTGAGAATAGGATCTCTGATTGAATTCACGGCATTCATCCCATAACCAAAACGTATTTTTACGCGGGTTCTGTCGTAAAAAACAGCAGTAAAATCAGGCAATCCATCTCTTGAACTTCGCTCTCCGATCGAGATATCTTTACATCATCAAAACAATATCATAAACCCTAAAAAAAACAAACCATGAAAACAGTAAAAATTTTCCTCGCAACATTAATGCTTTCAGTAGCATTCTTCTCTTGTCAAAAGACAAACATTGAACCACGATCTGCGACATCAAATGAAGTCTCCTTAAAGGCAGGCTCTCCAAATTCAGCCGGAACAGAAACCCCTGAAGAAAACAGCACCAAAATTGTTGTTTACGTAGTGAATGTCAACTTTCAACTCGACAAACCGCTGTGCGATTTGTATTATGTAGAAATTTTGGATGCCAATGGACAAATGGTTGCTCCAAAACAAAGCTACATACCAGGAACCAAAACCTATTATTTCAAAGAGCAGATTCGTCAAAGAAGCGGTATAAGAGTGGCACATCTGATTCTCTCTCCAAACCCCACATTTACTTGCGAAACCCGTTTATATACTTCTCCTGCACCAAAGAGGATAGAGTTCAAGAATATGGAAAAGTACCTATTTGATCTGTATCCTCAAACACATCCACACGATGTAATGGATTAATCTTCAGGAGATTTTTCCAAAATTGTGATAAACCGGGCTCTTTTGCCCGGTTTTTTTTTGACCAATTTACAATAAATCAGAATTGAATTCTGAAAATAGTGATAATTGATGCGTCCGGCACAATCATTTGGCATCTTTGGTTTGCGGATGAGAACGGGAAAAAAGCATTTCCGGAAATTGACAAAGGGGGGAATTGTAATATATTTGCTTATAAATTTCTTCATTAATAAACCATGGATTTCCTGGTAGCCGAAAAAGGAAGCAAGAGTAGGCAGAAACTCAAATGACCAATTCATGTTTAATTCAGTTGTATTGGATGTCTTTATAGGACTTGTGTTATTATACCTGTTGTACAGCTTATTGGTATCAATAATCGGAGAAATGATTGCAGGATGGCTGGGGCTGAGAGCCAGATTGTTAAGAAGAGCAATTGAAACCATGTTGAACGATGATTATAAATATCCAGCATGGTATCTGGGAATATTCAAGCGAATAGGATCATTTTTTCTTTATGAAAATAAGCAGTTTACAAATTCTTTTGCAGGAAAGTTTTATAATCACCCATCCATAAAATACCTTTCGCGGGGACAAAAAATATATCGATTCTCTTTCCAACAAGGAAAACCATCCTATATCACAAAGGAAAATTTTTCGGATACAATCATCCAATTACTCAGAAACAAGGGAAGCGGAATTGATGACTTGGAGAAAATCGCCTTTTCCCTGAAATTTAACACGGTACACATCCAACCACAATCATTGGCACATATCAGAAATCTTTGGGCTGATTCCAACAATGCTTTGAATCCTTTTAAAGATAAATTAATACAATGGTACAATGAAACCATGGATAGAACCAATGGCTGGTACAAAGGAAAACTTCAATTTATTCTTTTTGGGCTTGGGTTTATCATTTCAATGACATTTAATGTGGACAGCATAAAAATCGCAAAGCAACTTGCTGCCGACAAAGATGCGCGTAAACAAATGGTTGAACTTGGTATACAGGCAAGTAATGAAAACTCAGCGATTGGGAAAGCAATTGACCAGACTAAAGATTCAACCGCTTCCGACAGTTTGTTGCAGAAAAGTTTTGATGAAGTAAAAAAAGCTACAGATGATGCGAATAATGTATTAGGGTTGGGCTGGCAATTGAAAAACCGGGTAAAACCGTATCAAATTACAAGAGAGATTTATCCCTCAACATTTTATTCTTTACAGAAACATATTATTATTCCGGCAATTGGCCTTAAACAATCAATACAATGTTATCAAAGATTGATTGATAAAGTTAAAAATAATGACAAAAGGAATTTTTACACTGCAGGCTTAAAAGGAAAAACCGACTCACTCGCTTTTTTAATTAAACGATTCAACTTTATTACTACTTCCCATTTCACGTTGGATGATTATATACATACCCACCTAATTCAAGGTCAAACAAATACGCAACAGGTTTGTTTTTCCGGGAAAAAACCTTTTTCCTTTTGCAATAAAGTTGGATATATTATTTGCCAAAGTTTACCCTGGGGCCTAAGCTTCTGGGGATTTATAATCACTGCAATGATGATTTCTCTGGGTGCACATTTTTGGTTTGATTTATTAAAAAAATTAGTTTCTATCAGAAGTGCAGGAATAAATCCGGAGGAGAAAAAAGGGGCAGAAAAAGAGAATACTCAAATTGCACCCTCCTCCTTCTCCGGGATCGAAGAACAAATGAAAGCATCACCAGTTATTTCTGTTACATCCGACAATTTTATCACCGAAGCAATAAACAGATATACGCCTGGAATAAAAAAGATTCCAGGTGTCACATCGGTCTTTAAAGGATTGTTTCTAAAGGGTCATCAATGGGTCGATTGCGTACAGATTAATGTTCATGATTCTAATGCTAAGAGTGCTGTAAAAGCTAAGTTTTCCGATCTAATGATTGAGAACATACCGGTTGAAGTGAAAATTGTTGTTTCGGGTAATCCGCAAACACATCTTTCAAATGAAGGCCAGATTTCCAATAAATCCGGCCTTAATGGTTTTGGTTCACTCGGTTGTGTTTTACAAAATACTATATCCGGGAATTTACATCTTCTCTCCTGCTGGCATGTAATGAAAGGCAATATTGATTATGATACTGACGACAATCTGGTTTCAATAGTTGCTAATTCTCCGAACAACCTGATTGTGGGAAAGCGCTGGGGTGGAGGCATTCAAGGTCCTTTAGATTATGCAATTGCACGCTGTTTGCAAAAACCAAATTTAGAAAAAAACACGTGGTTGAAAGAAAAGCTTGAATTCTCATCTTTACAATATAAACCAATAACACCCCGAGAAATTAACAATCAAATTAGGGTTTGTTTTTATGATATTTTTTCAGACGCAAAAATTGAAGGGAAAATTTATACTGACACCGATTCCGTTGAAATTCGTTATGCTGACAAATTTCGTGAGGTGAAAGATCTTCTACTTCTGACCAATGATTCCTTTTCAAAAAGTATTAGCAAACCGGGGAATTCCGGCTCTATCGTTTTTAATGAACACGGAGATGCAATCGCGATGATCATTGCCGGTGATGAATTATATACGTATGCTGTAAAACTATCAAGCTTCTTTTCCTTGTTTGATGAGTTTATCATTGATTCATAGTCATTATTCAATGGATTATTTATTTAAGGGTATCTCTAAAAACTGATTGTTAATAAATACTTAGTTATCAACATATTACATATGTAATAATTGCGTACTTTTGAAATAAAAACGACAAAATGCGCAATAAAAAATCTCGTGGTCTCTTTGATGATCAATTTCGTCTCGAAAAGATTAGTAAACTGAAAGATCCTTTGGAAAAACTGAATCGATACATAAAATGGGAAGACTTCCGCAGCATTATTGATCAGGCTTTCCGTGAGACAGAGCCATCGTTGGGAGGACGTCCACCATTTGATCGGGTGATGATGTTCAAAGTTCTTGTTCTTCAAAAGATGTACAATTTATCAGATGATAAAACCGAATATCAAATACTTGATCGCTTTAGCTTTTCCCGTTTTCTTGGTATTGATCTTTGCGATGCAGTTCCAGATGCTAAAACAATCTGGCATTTTCGTGAACAATTAAAAACACATTCCATTTTTGATCGGTTATTTGAATTTCTCCATAAGAAAATTAAGAACGCTCAATTGATAATGAATGACGGTTCTATTGTTGATGCACGTATTATTGAAGTTCCGAAACAACGTAACTCCCGTGATGAAAATGGTCAGATAAAAAATGGCGACATACCTGAAGACTGGAAAGAGAATCCAAATAAACTCCGCCAAAAAGACACGGACGCCAGTTGGTTGAAGAAGAACGGGAAGAACTATTACGGGTACAAGAACCATATCAAAATTGATCAAGGCAGTAAAATCATTACGGAATACCAAGTCACCACAGCCAGCGTACACGACAGTGATGCATTGGAAGATCTTCTTGATGAAAGCGATGCCGAAAAACCTTTATGGGCAGACAGTGCATACACGGGTAAACGCTGCGCAAAGGTGATCCGCAAATACAGAATGAAAAACCTAACACATAAAAAGGGCTACCGAAATAAACCACTATCAGAATACCAGAGAAAGAAAAATCATATAAAATCAAAAATCCGTGCACGTGTTGAACATGTTTTTGGTTTTGCATGGCAAAACTTAAACGGATCAACTTTCTTCAGACACATCGGCTTAGATCGTATTGCATCCTCAATCGGGTTACAGAACATCGTGTATAACTTATTCAGGGCGGTCTACCTGATAGAAGCCAGAGGTATGTCCATCAAATTGTAAAGTCCTTGAATAGAGCCTTTTATTGCAAATTTGTCAAAGAACGTCAAATAGAAAGATCAATAAATATCAAAAAGCAAGAGTCGATTTGTAGTTTATATGAGTAGATTATTTTGGTTGAATTTATTTTTTTCAAAAATTAGTTAATAGAGGTACCCTTAA
>CAIWTA010000198.1 GCA_903915465.1 uncultured Bacteroidales bacterium
ATCAGTGAGACTACTATATAACTTAATGTAATTATTTGGTATTCAATAATATATTTCTCGCTGAGTCTCGCAGATTATTGCGCTGAGTCTCGCAGATTTTATAAGTGAATTTTTTCTGCGGAACTCTGCGCAATAATCTGCGAAACTCCGCGTGAACCATTTAATTTATCTGATTTGATGTTCCTAATAATTTTCATTAGGAGAAGACTCTGCGAAAAAATTAGAACAACTTTTTAGTAATCCCCATAAGACGATGCATAAGGGTTGATACAACAATAACAATACACAGCTTCGCCCTTTCAGTCACATTAGATAACATAATGTGCTGTTAATCAAACCTCTTTTTCGTATAATTATTATCGAAAAATGATAAAACTCTTGATACTTCCCGATCATAATTTCCCTTCTATTCCAAAAAAGGGGAATGTACCGCTGTTTTCCACTTTGATACGAGCAAAGTTGATGGCATTGGAGGCTTCAGGGAATGGTTTTCCTGTGATGGCGCGCAGACAATAATCAACTGTTGAGAAAGACTTTTATCAGCAGTGTTGACGCAAATTTGGATTTTTGATTTATCGTGCAGAATAATCAAATTATTGATTTTTGAGATCCCTCCAATATATACCTGAAAATATCAAGTTAGCAAAGATAATATTTTTTTCAGATTTATCATAATAAGCGTTGAGGAATTGTCAGGTTTAGACCATCATGATTCGAAAGATGATGTACCCTAGGAACTGTATGTACGGCTATTGCCAGCAAATTCAGGTAATGAAGAGGCAACTAATTCAGCGATATCTACCACTTTGGTAGTTGAATGTCTGGCCAGCGTTTTTTTACATAAAGGGCAGGAAGTCACCAGTAATTCCGGTTGATCTTTGAGCAGGATCTTTACAGTCTCTTTGGTTATGGCATCGCGCTGAGCAGGTGTGATGGAGAAAAGTCCCAAACTACCTCCACAACAAAGCGACTCAGATCTTTCCTGTTCAACATTTACCGGATCAGCAACTTTCTGTAAAAGTTCACGAGGCTCATTAAAGATCCCAAGTCCCCTTCCCAGGTCACATGGGTCATGGTAAGCTACACGTTTGAAATATGTCTGAAGCGGGATTTTCCCCTTTTTGATAAGTTCAAGCAAATACTGTGTATGATGAAGGATTTTGATTTCAAGTTGATATTCTTCGTGAAAAACCCGCAGACAAATCGGACAAGAAGTTATCAGGATTTTGGCTCCGCTGGCCAAAATTCTTTCTTTGTTTGACCGGATAAGTTCTGACGCCTGCTTTTCTTTTCCTGCTAAAACCAAGGGTCTCCCGCAACAAATGGTACTCTCTTTATCCAAAAAGAGAAAATTTACACCTGCCGCATTTAGTATGCTGGTTATTGCTTTTGGAATAGCCGGCGTAAGATGCGACATACAACCTGCAAAGTAGACAACTTCAGCCGTCCGGGTGGATTCATTAGGAAGGTAAGAATAATCCTGTTGCTGATTTGCAGAAAATTGTTTTCTTTGCATGATCCTCAGAGAATCAAGATGAATACCCACCGGACATATATCCTGACATCGTCCGCAGACCAAACAGCTTTTTGAAACATCTTCCTGAACTTGCTGATTTCGAATAGATTGTACGAAGTAAACTGCCTGAATGTCACACACATCTGCAGCAGTATTCAGTTGACAGATATCAATGCAGACTCCACATCGTGAGCATGAAAAGACCTCAACTTCCGAAAAAGCGGCATATTCTTTCCGCGGTTTGATTTCAAAATTGCGAAAGAAAATCAGCAACACCTCCATAGGAATATGCATATAGCGGGAGTAAGGAAGAGTGACAAAAAATATTCCCAGGGAAAGTGAATATAACCACCAGAATCCATATGCAAGGGATTTGTCGGATAAAGGCCAGAGAAACGCCAGTACATTACCGAAATATTGCGTAACGAAACCGCCTCCATATCCGTAAGCCCCGGCTGTCAGGCTTTCCGCAAGAAGACGGCAGGGAAAGATCAGCCATAACGAAATCATTGCAACCTTATCCACCAGAGAATGTTGCGTTGTCTTCTTCATCCCGAACCATTTCGACTTACGGCGTTTTATAATGGCCAGTACTAATCCTCCCAAAGCAAATACCAGTATCAGGTCCATGAAAAACCTGAAAAATCCGGGAACAGTAAAAATTTCAAATGGAAGTACATGCTTGTCGTGGATGAAAAACTTAAGGAATATAGGGTAATATGGAGGATTGATCCACAATCCGCTATAGATGCGGGATTCCATATTCCCAACCAGAATCAGTAAGAGCCATCCAAAGGCGAAACTCATATGCATGTAACCAAGCAATGGACTTTTACGAAACATCTTGCGGTGCAACAGGCTTTCAAAGAAGATTTCCTTCAGCGCAAAAAACAATTTTGGTCCACGGATCCCTTTCCTGAATTTACTTCTGTCGTCAGGCGGCAATGCCTTGATCCATCGGTGATACCGTCTGATGATATAGCCCATCACAAATATTAATCCAAGGAAAAACGGGAGGACGAAAAAATTAAAAGTCATCGGTAGAACTTTTCCAGTGAATGATGAATCTCCAGGATTAAATTTCGCAGGTTCACTCCGCGTGGGCATGCCAGTTGGCATTTTCCGCAAAGCATGCACTTTTCGATCTCCTTCTTTAACCCATTTGTTTCACCCCGGAGCAACAATGTGTGAACGTGGCGTATATTGAAATCGACAAAATGTCCTGCAGTGCATGTGGCTGAGCAACTTCCGCAAGCCATACAACGGAGGATAGTAGGTTCAGATTGAAGCAGATAATCCCGGATCGTCTTGTCATTTCTGTCGTAATCGATCTGACGGTCAGAGTTGATAGTGTAACCGAAGGTTTTCAAGGTTGATGAGTTGATAGTCAAAAGTTAAAAGTCGAAAGTCGAAAGTTAAAAATGCAAATCACGGGTTGAACTTTATTTATCCATTATTTATTTCACAGAGTTCCACAGAGTAAACACTGAGAACCACAGAGGTTTAGTGATTTATCCTGTAATCCAATTTTGATAAATTATCTTTCCAATCCATATTTCTTTTCTCTGTGAACCTCTGTGTAACCCAATTCAAAGCTTAAAATAAATCAATATGGAATTATCTAAAGATTTTAACCCTTGATTCATACTAAAAGTTAAAAGTCGGATACCTTAAATCAAAATTTTAACAATCACCAATCACAATTTACAATTCACTAAGGTAACCGGCGATCTGCAACGCAGCAGCCCGTGCATCGGCAATAGTATTTTCAATTGAAGCTGGTCCTTTCAGAGTTCCGCAAAGAAACATCCCGGGAATATTGGTACTGTTGCTGGCTGTATGAACATCCTCCGGAGATAAAAATCCATCTTCCCCTTCTTTCAAATTCAGCTTTCTGGCAATTATTCTGGTTTCCGGCCTGGGAACGAAACCAACCAGCAAAATCAACAGGTCAACCGTCATTTTCAATGGTAACCCCGTTAAGGTATCTTCGACTTTTACCAGGATTGTCTGATCAGGGTTTTCAGATGCTTCAGACAAACGTCCACGGATAAAATGAATACCCCATTTTTGCTGCGCTTCATAATACATTTCCTCAAAATGCCTGTCCGACATCCGGAGGTCCATGTAAAAAGAGAAAATCTCGGCATCCGGCAACAATTCTTTGATTTCGATGGCCTGTTTGACTCCGGTGATACAGCATAATTTTGAACAGTAGAGATTTCCTACCTTTTCATCGCGTGATCCCACGCAATGGACGATTCCCACACGTTTAGATTGAATTCCGGCGAAAAGATCAGGATGTTTGTTTTTCCTGAAAAACTCCTCCAACTCTGCGGAAGTGATAACATTGTCGTAGATGCCAAATCCATATTCTTCTTTTTTCCTGGCATCGAATAATTCGAAACCATTGGCCAGCAAAACTGCATCCGAAGCAAAAGCCCTGCCATCCTTCAATGTTACCATGAAGCCTTGTGGTTCCTGCCGGACATCGGTTATTTCAACTTCCAGATGAACGAAAATTTCTTCAGAAATGCCTTTCTCAAGGTATTCAAGCACTTCTTTACTGTCGCGCCGGTTGGGAAAAAGGCGATCCCAGTTCAGCAAATGGCCACCCAGCTTGGGTTCTTTCTCCAGCAACATCACTTCAATATCTTGCGCAGACAAATGTCTGGCTGCCTCCATTCCAGCGACACCTCCGCCAATGATGATTACTTTCTTTCGCATTACTGTTCAGGATAAAATTTTAATACAGATGGAGCTGCCGGTTTTCCAAGGTCTTCGCCATTAATTCCAGAAAATTTCTTTTTACTGTCGTATGGGATGCCGATTTTATCAAGCAATGGTTCGACCGGAACCTGATGTACCTGTAAGCCAAGTGCCCACGGATCATAGCCCAGGATCAAACCGGCCAATTCTTCATAGGTAAGCACCGGAATGCCTTGTCCGTTGGGGCCATATGTTTTGCCTTCCATTTCGCTGATGGCATATTGCCAACGGTCGAGAAACATCGGGCACCCCGGGCAATTGGTTAGGATCAGGTCGGGGTGGTAGGGTTCCATCGAATCGAATTTCTTTTTCGAGCATGCGATCGAAAACCCACGGTTTGCCATTACCAGGTATTGTCTGAATCCAAATCCGCAGCAATGCCTTCTTTCGGGATAATCGATCACCTCACCGCCCCATTCTTCGATCATTCCGGAAAGAACATAAGGGTATTCAGCACCTCCCACCCCTTTACTTGGAAACATCCTGGCATAATGGCAGCCAATGTGTTCAACTGCTCTCAATGGCTCACCGGTATCTTTGTTCACGAGGCGATACATGGCTTTTTCTGCGATCTGCTGCCGGTTTTTATAGATGATATCACTGGCATGGGCAACATTGGCAGGTTTCTTGAATTCCCGGTTTGTGGCTGTTCGCAGATATTCCCTGGTTTTTTCCTCTATTTCAGGGAAATGATGCCAGGTTTCAAGAATCTCATTATACAATCCGAAAGAAGTAATACAGGAAGTAGCAAGATTTTCGTATCCGGCTTCGGTCATCAATGCAAACTGCCTGGCAATCATGGTCATCGTGGTGGCGATAGGAACGATGTCGCTGTGGTAGCCTATTCCGGAACAGGTAGTATGAGCAGCGTTTTCGTATATGTCTTTATGAAGCTCTTCCTGCAGGATGCGCAGGAATGTCTTTTCTGAGCCGGGGAAAAAATTCTGCCTGACGCAGCTTCTTACATAAAAATAATGATCATCGGCAATTTCTTTCTGGTATTCTTTCCAGATCTGCTTTTTCCCTTCAATCTTCATGCGTCCTTGTGTGAGACTTTGAGTTGACAGTATAGATGTGGTGTATATAGTCGTTTTCCATTCCTTCATCCAAACTGATTCCGAGTTCCAATGCTTTCTTTTTGGAATATTCTTCGATTTTTTCGAAACGGCTCATTCCTTCAGTTACCTCAAAAATCTTTCGGATCTCATCGAGGTCTTCCTGGGGAATTTTCCGAAGGATACCCGGACCTGTTTTCTCATAATTGGCTCCCAGACGTTCCATTACTTTTGGAAGGTTTTTATGTTCCCATTCCCAGACAGGACCTTGTTCGGGATGATTTTCGGGGGAGATCAGTGACGGATACAGACAATATCCGTAATTCAGGATCCATGACCCGACAGTACGCTTGATGGCTAATTGCTGGCGACCTTTCTCCGATTCAACAAAATAGCCCAGTTCCTGTGAAAGCGACCGGAGTGCCATGATGAGCAGACCAGGTGCGTTGCCACGCGGGCAACGGGTAACACATGACATACATTCTCCGCAATACCAGATAACATCGCTTTTCAACAACGTCTCAATCCGGGAATCGTCTTTCGTTTGCAGGATATCAACAATCTGCCGTGGCTGATAATTATAGAATTCAGCTGCAGGACAGATGGCTGTACAGGTTCCGCAATTCAGGCAGGCGGTGAGTCCTTCCTTGAATCTTACATCCTGTGCAAGTTGATTGTAGAGGTCACC
>CAIWTA010000199.1 GCA_903915465.1 uncultured Bacteroidales bacterium
CAACGGAGATGGTTTGGTAGATGGATCGGATCTGTCGGCAGCCGGAAACAATGCAGATCTTGCAGTTGGAGCTATACTCCCGTAATTCCTTTGTTGGCGCGCTTTACAAACGCGCGCCAGCTGAGTAGCTTATGGAGACTTTCATTTCAGAATTATAAAAAATAAGGGTTAGGTTAACATTGAGTAGTAATGCGAATGAAACCTCAGGTAGGGATTTCCCGGCCTGGGGTTTTTTATTTACAGATATGACAAAAGAAGATAAACCCATAATTAACAATCGGCAGTTCCGGATAAGAACATGTAAAAAAAGAACAATGTGGTAATAATTATTACTAATTTTGCATATAATTGATAAAATATTTTTCCACTAAAAAAGTTGTGACATGCTTCAACTGTTAAAGGAAATCATTCTGGATACTCAAAATGGCAGGCTCTTTACAGGTACCCACCGGCGTCTAGAGGTTACCACGGTGAATCAGAAAGCCACCATCATCATTGGAGTAAGAAGGTGTGGGAAATCGACCTGGCTCAACCAGGTGATCGAGCGTCTGATTTCAGAAGGGGTCTCGAAGGAGAATATTCTTTATATCAATTTTTTTGATGACCGGCTATCGCTGTTAAACCCTGGCGGGCTTGATAAAGTCCTGGAAGCTTACTATACGATTTATCCTGAAAAAAAGATTCAGGAAAAAGTATATTGTTTCTTTGATGAAATCCAGGTTATTCATGGCTGGGAGGCATTTGTTGACAGAGTGTTGCGAAACGAAAATTGCGAAATATATCTCACAGGATCCTCTGCAAAAATGCTTTCGAAAGAGATCGCCACCCAAATGCGGGGCCGGGCATTATCATGGGAATTGTTCCCGTTCTCGTTTTGTGAATACATGTCACATTTTAACATAGGAAATCATCTGCCTGCCACATCTCAGCAGCGGCACAGGACACAAAATGCATTTGGAAATTTCTCTGAGCAGGGTGGGTTCCCGGAGGTTATTGGGATGGACAAGCAAATGAGAATAAAGATACACCAGGAATATGTTAATTCAATCCTGTTCCGGGATCTGATTGAGCGGTACGATATTTCACACCCGAGAGCAGTTGTGGATCTGGCAAGAAGACTGCTGGAAAATGTCAGTTCTCTCTATACTCTGAACGGGTTGACAAATTATTTACAATCGCTGGGTCATAAAGTTCCAAAAAGTTCAATTGCAGATTATATTACCTGGTTTGAAGATGCTTATTTCTTGTTTACGGTCAGGCTTTTCAGCGCGTCCTATGGTAAATCAAATGCCAATCCCAAAAAAATCTATTCTATTGACCATGCCATGATCCGGTCGGTAACATCAGGAATACTTGTAAACAGCGGGCATCTGCTGGAGAATATCGTTTACGTTGCCCTGCGCAGAAATAAAGGAGACATCTATTACTATAGAACGGCCGCCAGTCAAGAAATTGACTTTCTTATTCAGGATCAGAATCAAAAACTCAATCTGATACAGGTTTGCGAAACACTGGCAAACCCTGTTACACGACAACGTGAGACATTTTCTCTGGAAAGTGCGATGAATGAGTTAGGACTTTCTGATGCAATGATCGTTACCAGAGAAGAAAGTGAACAGATAACGGTTAAAAATGGAAAAATTACCGTTATTCCGATATGGAAATTTCTTCTGGGAAATCTGCCTGAGTCTCTTTGAATTCACCTAATTGCTTTTAGCATTGAGAAATTAGTGTATATCATGATTTTATTGTATCTTTGCCTTAGTATCAAAGAAATAGCTATACTAATGGGTAAACGACTTTACTTGGCTTTATTAGCCTGTGTTGTCATTATTCAATCGCTTGCCAGCCAAAACAATATTCAAACCGACAGCCTTTTACATGTCCTTAGGCTGACCCATGACAACCGGGCAAAAGCCAGGCTACTATTGCTGATCGCACAGGAAGAAGAAGTAACGGACCCAAAAAATTCCCTGAAATTTGCCAGGCAGGCTTTGCAGGCAGCTCAGACAGCCGGTTTCGACACCGCTGAAGTAAGGGCGATGATCCTTATGGGGGCAAACTACAGCCGAATGATGTTACTTCAGGAAGCCATTGAGACGGGTGAAAAGATTGTTGCCAAAGCCACAAAATATAACATGGAATTGGAGGTTGCATACGGTCGGGGAATAATGGCCGTTGCCTACGCACAGGTCGGCGATTTTGACAACAGTTCAAAACTCTATTTTGAAAACCTTAAACTTTATGAGAAGTTAAATGAGAAAAGGCTACTGGGAAGAACCATGGGGAACATCGGAGCGGATTTTCTTGAACAGCAAAGTTATGAGAAGGCATTGGACTATTCAAAAAGAGCTCTTCTTATCGGGTTGGAAACAAACCACCTCACTTTAGTTACTGATCAATATAACAACATTGCAGCAATCTATCAGGTAGGATACAATGATTATTCAAAAGCTTTAGTAAACTATTTTGAAGCGTTAAAGGTTGCTAAAAAGATTGATGATTCTCAGCAACAGGGCGGCATAATGCTCAACATTGGCCGCATATATATGATAAAGAACAATTTTGATTCTGCTTTTTACTACTTTAGTCAGTCTTTATCGATCTTCCAGAAACTGAACAACCCAATGCTGGTGGCCAGCAGCTATGCAGCAATCGGGAATTACTATTTTAAAAAAGGGGACTATTCAGAAGGAAAAATATTCGCCATTAACTGTCTTGAGATCAGTAAAAATTCCGGAATACTTCAGACCATTTCTGAAGCAGCAGATTTGCTTCATAAGATTTGTCTTATTGAAAAAGATACAATCGAAGCCTATCGGTATTTAGTGATTCGAACCCAGACGAATGACAGCTTATACACACTTCAGAGTCAAAAACAACTTTTCAAACTCGAATTTCAATACAACCAGGATAAAATAGCCAAAGAACAGAAAATAAAACAACTCAGGTACTACTTCATTTTTGGATTTATTATTCTTGGGCTTTTATCAGGATTAGTTATCGCTATCCTACTCAACTCCCGCCAGAAGATCAGAATAAAAAACACTGTACTGGAGAAAGATAAAGCGGAGTCAAACCTTAAGTTTAAGAACAAGGAGTTGAGCATAAACCTGATGGCTTTACTGAAGAAGAACGATTTGATAGCAGAAGTCAGCCAGAAGCTTGCCCAACTTGAAAAAGTTCCAGGCAGCACAGATATAAAAGATGCCGTAATTAAACTTAATCATGAGATCAAGCAGAGTTCAGATGACAGGTTGTGGCAGGAATTCTCTGTGCAGTTCAAAGAGACAAACAGTGAATTCTATTCTAACCTCTTGAAAAAATATCCTGAACTGTCGCAAAGCGAACTTAAACTATGCGCATATCTGAGGCTCAACATGACTACTAAAGAAATTGCTGATCTCACAGGACAAAGCATTGAAACATTGGGAAAAGCCCGCTACCGTCTGCGTAAGAAATTCGGACTAACCAATACAGAGAGCAATCTGGTGACGTTTTTGAGCAATGTTTAGGATTGCCATTTTCCCATAATCATTCCGGGATCAGGTTCCACCTTACCCTGATGAATAGTCTGACTTAATTCAATAATAGCGAATCCCTGACTAAACTGCTATGTATCTCAATCAATAACACTTATGATAATTTGTCCATGAAATGTCCAATTATTTTCAGTCTCAGGTACCATTTTTGTACAACAGTTTTATTAGGTTAACACCCAAGATGCAGTCGATATTTGCACAAAAAAAACTGGTCTAATAAATTTCTAGTGATGGATGAATCAAAAATTAAAAAAAACACTATGGCTACAACCCCGGATTCCGAGAAATCCAATGATGATCCATTTCTCAGGCGCCGAAAGGTTCAGCACAAGGTGATCCTCAGAATGCTGACCGACCTGAACGAATTGCCTGAACCCGAAAAGGAAGCTGCACCTGAGAGTGAGTTGATCGATATCTCATCCAGTGATGAGGATGAACATAGCCAGGGTTGATCAAATCTATCATTATGCAATCATTATTCATGAACCCGAAGAATTAATAACACTAATTATTAACCTAATTAACCTCAAAAAGTATGAAAAAATTATTTACTCTCATTGTCAGTTTCTTGCTGCTGACATGCATCAAACCAGGTTTAACTCAAACATGGACATCAATGGGTCCCCAGGGAGGGAACGTCGTTAATGTTCAAGCCACAACATCCTATCTGTTCGCGGCGGATTTTATTTCAAATAACCCTGGTAACATCTGGAGATCTGCGAATGAAGGGCAGACATGGGAAAATATCACTGGCAATCTGACCGTGAACAAGAAGGTCGTTAATATGTGGACAAATAATACAGATACCATTTTTGTATCTATTGCACCCCGTAATATACTAGGTATTGGACAAGACGATGGCGGACTTTTCCGGTCCACCGATAATGGTGTGACCTGGATCAGAATATGGAATTGCGTTTCAACGAATGATGAACGTGTTTGCTTTTTACAGAAAGGATCCTGGTTGTTCTTTGGTGGAATTAACGGCATTATTCGTTCGAGCGACAAGGGTCAAACGTGGGAATCGTTTACCGGTGGCCAGTCCGGTCAGGCATATCAGGTTAAATGCCTGGAAAAAAGTGGTGATACTATCTTTATCGGAACACGGAAAGGACTTTTCCGTTCCCTGAATAATTGTCAAACGTGGACAGCCGCGAGCACAGGAATTCCTTCCACACCTCTCAATAGTAACTGGATTACAGGAATGACAAAACAAGGTGGCACATTGTACGCTTCAACTTACTTGAAAGGGATTTACAAATCAACCAACCTTGCTGTATCATGGACGGCTGCAAATTCAGGTTTAACTGAATTGTACACAAATACGGTCTATTTTAACGGAACAGATCTTTTTGTCGGGACTGTCCATAATGGGATTTTTAGATCCGACAATAGCGCGGCTTCCTGGACGCTTGCTTCACAGGGATTATATCCTCAAGGGGTGAATTGTTTTTTTCAGCATGGCTCAAAACTTTTTACCGCTGGTCAAAAAGGTATTTATAATAGCACGGACAATGGAGATAATTGGGCAGAAACCAACAATATGCTCAATGGGCATATTATCGGGACAGGATCGAAGAGAACGGACCAGAATATAATTAAAGGCGGATCATTCCTTTTTGCCGGCACTTACCAGGGAAGTATTTATCGTTCGGCTGACAACGGCAGCTCATGGCAGCCAGTTAGCGGAAGTATCAGTGGTAATCTAATTTCAATTGCTGCGAATGATAATGCCGTGTTGGCATCTTATGACAATGCTTTATACAGATCCATGGATTGGGGCGCAACATGGACATCCATTGCTGCTACTGAGTTTGGAGCCCCGAACCAGATGCTGGTAATACATAACAGAATTTATGCTCTCGCAAGTAGTGTCCTTTTTTGCACGGATGACAATGCAGAAAGTTGGGTAATGGTTTCGACATCTGGAACTTCTGATTATGTAAATATGGGTAAAATGGGATATGATCTTTTCCTCAGTGGTTATGGATACAACCTCTGGAATACAGTATATACCATTGCAGATGGTTCCAATACAGCAACATATGTGGGGAGTGTTGGTCTGGCACCTGCCGGTATTGTTGCTTTTCATGCCATAGGTAACACATTGTTTGCTTCCATCTCCAATACTTCTACAGGATCAGGAATGGGAGTATATATTTCCTATGATCAAGGAGTCACATGGACTCCCGATGGTTTGCCAACTACAATGATTTTAGGCTTTACATCACATGGAACAACACTTTTCGCACGGAGTTCATTCGATATTTTTGCAAGAAATAATGTCAACACCCAATGGATGAACATCAACTCCTCGCTCCCTATGGATAACCAGCAGTTCTATTCAACCGCATTATTCGAAAATGCAGGAACTCTTTTTGCGGCTGTTTCAGCCAGGTCATTATGCACAACCAGTTCGGCCCAATTTACTTTTGTGCCTCCGGCTCAACCCAGTTCTATTGTTGGATCAGCTTCCCCATGTATAGGTTCTTCTCAAACATACAGTGTTACCAATGTTCTTGGAGTTACCTATACCTGGCAACTCCCTGCCGGCTGGCTTGTTACTGTCGGAGGAAGTACAAATTGCGTAACAGTGACAGTGGGAAGTACCCCAGGCATCGTGTTGGTCACTCCTTCAAATATGTTTGGCTCAGGTCCGGCACAATATCTCATTGTAAGCCCAAACACGAACGCGCCTAATCAACCCAGCGTTATAGCAGGGTCAACCAATCCTTTAGAAGGAAGCAGCCAGAACTACAGTGTAGTTAATGATCCGGGTGTTTCTTATGCGTGGGTATTCCCAACAGGATGGGTTCAGACTGCCGGTGGTACTACAAACGAGGTTACTGTAACAGTTGGAAGTGGTGCAGGGAATATCGTTGTAACTCCTTCAACACCTTGCGGAACCGGAACAGCACAATCACTTGCTGTGGCCCCTGCACCTTCTTCCAAGACGCTGAACCTGACTTCAATTTTCCTTGAAGGGTTATATAACGGATCAAATTCAATGAACCAGGCAAATGATGAAAATGGGCCTCATTGGCCGGCAGGTGTTGCCGATCATATCACCGTAGAACTGCACAATGCGGTAAGCTACAGCACTATTGTTTATTCAGCTTCTGTGAACCTGAGTACTACAGGAACTGCAACATTAAC